>SLKB01000234.1 GCA_007134805.1 Paracoccaceae bacterium | reverse complement strand
GCGTGGCGATCTTCGATTCGAATGCCCGGCTTGCCGGCTGGAACCGGCGCCTGCGCGAGTTGTTCGCGCCCCCCGTCGATCTTCTGGCGATCGGCACGCCGCTTTTGCAGCTCCTCAACGATCTCGGGCGTCGGCGGCAGTTGGGCGAGAGCGACCTGCGTGAGGTTCTGATCGAATGGCAGGCCGGCCCGCCGTTCCGATTGCCCATGCGCGCCGAGATCCTGCCCGATGACGGGCGCATCCTGCAGGTCTCGGCGCAGGCGATGCCGGATCGGGGCTTCGTGATTTCCTTCACCGACATGACCACCGAACGCCGTGCGATCGCGCAGATGCACCGGCTCAACGAGACGCTCGAGGCGCGCGTCCAGGCCCGCACGCTGCAGCTCGAAGCGGCGCGCGACGCGGCAGAGCGGGCCAATGCGTCGAAATCGCGCTTCGTCGCCTCGGCGAGCCACGACCTGCTGCAGCCGCTCAACGCCGCCAAACTGTTCCTCGCCGCGTTGCGCGCGACCGAACAGGGGCCGACGCAGCAACGGCTGACCGACAAGATCACCTCTGCCTTCGGCTCGGTCGAGCAGATCCTGGGCGCGCTTCTGGACATCTCGAAATTCGATATCGGTGCCGCGCGCGCCAAGGTCGAGCCCATCGCGCTTTCGTCCCTGCTGGACCGACTGCGCGAGGAATTCACCCCTGTGGCCCAGGGCCGGGGCCTTGATCTGCGCGTGATGCCCTGCCGCATCTCGGTGATGAGCGATCCGGTCTATCTCAAGCGGATCCTCCAGAACCTCGTGTCGAATGCGATCCGCTACACTGGAAGCGGGCGCGTGGTGCTCGGCGTGCGCCGTGAGCGCGGCCGCGTGCGAATCGAGGTCTGGGACACCGGCCCCGGCATCCCCGAGGACAAGCAGACCGAGATCTTCAAGGAATTCACGCGCCTCGACCCTGCGCATAGCGAAGCGGGCATGGGGCTGGGGCTGGCGATCGTCGAGCAGGCCTGCGCGCTGCTGCGCCATCCGCTGGCCTTGCACTCGACCCTCGGCAAGGGCACGATGTTTTCGGTTTCCGTGCCCGTCTGCACCACCAGGCGGCATGTCCTTGCAGAGCCCGCAGGCGCCGAGCTTCCTCTGGCGCGGCTGGAAGATCTGCTCGTCCTGCTGGTCGAGAATGACCCCGAAGTGCGCGCGGGCATGATGGAGATCCTTGAAAACTGGGGCACAAGCCCGCTGGAGGCCGTCAATCTGGCCGATGCGCGGCGCCATATTGCCGAGTTGGGGGTGCCGCCCGACGTGATCCTGGCCGATTACCAGCTTGATCATGGCGAAACCGGGCTTGATCTGATCCGAGAGCTTCGCGCCGAACACGGGGCCATCCGGGCAGTGCTGATCACGGCCAATCACAGCCCCGACCTGGCGCAGGCCGCGGAACAGGACAATGTGCTTCTGATGACCAAGCCGGTTTCGGTGCGCCGGCTCAAGCGGGTGTTGCAGCAGGTGCCCCTCGATATCGACCACCGCCGCGATGCGTCTGGCGCAGCGCCCGAACAGGGCGATCTCAGCTACTGGCTGAGCGCCGCGCAGGCCGAGGATTAGGGGGCTGACGAGGACAGTTTCGCCCGCGCTCCGTGTTCGAGACAGGTTTTCACCGGCCAGTCAGGGGGCGGACCAGGCCAGCCGCCCGGCGATATAGGTCTGCCGCACGGCGCGGTCATCGCCCATGACCTGCAGCACGAACAGCTCTTCCGCGAGGCTTTCGGCACGCGCCATGCGCTGCGCCATCGCGGGCGTCGCGCGGGCGTCGAGAACGACGAGATCGGCCTCGCTGCCCGCCTCCAGCGTGCCGATCCGGTCGGCAAGGCCCAGCGCCGCGGCATTGGCGCGGGTGATCCAGTCGAACGCCTGATACGGGTGCATCCGCTGGCCCTGCAGTTGCAGCACCTTGTAGCCTTCGGCCAGCGTCTGCAGCATGGAATAGCTGGTCCCGCCGCCGATATCGGTGGCAATCGCCGGGCGCAGCCCGGCCCCGCGCAGCCGCGCGTCGTCAAAGAGGCCAGAGCCGAGAAACAGGTTCGAGGTCGGGCAGAAGACCGGGATGGCCTGCGCCTCGGCAAGGGCGCGGGTTTCACGGCCCGACAGGTGGATCGCGTGGCCGAGAAGCGTTTTCGGCCCCAGAAGCCCGGCGCGCGCGTAGATGTCGGTGTAGTCCCGCGCGTCGGGGTAGAGCTTGCAGGCCAGCGCGATCTCGGCGTGGTTCTCGCTCAGATGCGTCTGGATGTGGCACGTGGGGTGCGCGGCCGCGAGCGCGCCCGCGGCCTCGAGCTGCGCGGGGCTCGAGGTGATGGCAAAGCGCGGCGTGATCGCGTAGCCCAGCCGGTCTGTCCCATGCCAGCGCGCGATCAGTGCGGCCGTCGCGTCATGGCTCGATTGCGCCGTGTCGCAGAGTGCTGCGGGGGCATTGCGGTCCATCATCACCTTGCCCGCGATCAGCCGCATCTCGCGCGCCTGGGCAGCGCTGAACAGCGCATCGACAGAGGCTGCATGGACCGAGCCATAGGCCACGGCGCTTGTCGTGCCATGCGCGACCAGCCGGTCGAGGAAGGCTTCGGCCATGGTGGCAGCGAGCGCGGGGTCGGCGTAGCGGGTTTCTTCGGGGAACGTGTAATCGTTCAGCCAGTCGAGCAGCTCCGCGGCCCAGGAGGCGATCACCTGCGTCTGGGGGAAGTGCAGATGCGTGTCGATGAAACCCGGCATGATGAGATGCGGGCGATGGTCGATCACCTCGGCGCCCCTGGCATCGAGTGCGTCGAACTGGTCGATGCGACGGATCACGCCGCCCTCGATCTGCAGCCCGCCATCGGCGAGATAGCGGAAGCTCTCGGTGTCGTCGTGGCTCTCGGGACGGCGCAGGAAGCTCAGAAGCCGCCCGCGAAGGATTTTTCGCTCCATGAAAAAAGCTTTCAGTTTTGGGCAATGGGCTCGGGGGCGGCTGCGTTGTCGAGGGCGAGCGCGGCAAAGACCTCCTGGGCCGTGTGCAGGGCGATCACGCCCGGGTGCTTGTCGCCGCGCCCCTGCGCGCCGATGGGGCAGGTCAGGCGGCGAAGATCGGCGCTGCGGTCAGTTTCTCGGGCAAAGCGGGCGAAGCGCGCGCGCTTGGTCTGCGAGCCGATGAGCCCGACATAGGCCGCGTCGCCCCGTCGCAGGGCGGCAAGCGTCAGCAGGAAATCGAGCCCGTGATCATGGGTGAGCACCACATAGGCGCTTGCGGGCGGGGCGGCGGCGATCTCGGCCTCGGGAAGGGGGGTGAGACGCGTGGTGAGGCCAGCGGGCGCCTTGGCCAGTTCCTCGGCGCGCGTGTCCACAAGCGTTACGCGCAGCGGCAAGGGCGCGAGCATGGCCGCCAGCGCCCGGCCGACATGGCCCGCCCCCAGGATCAGCACATCGCCCCGCGCGCGCTTGCCAAGCTGCGCAAGATGCGCCGCGCGCTGGTCTTGCGAAAGCCGGGTGAGCCGGATGGTGACATGGCCGCCGCAGCATTGGCCGATCTCGGGGCCCAGCGGCAGGGACAGCTCATCGCGGATCCTGCCCCCCGCCAGCAGATCGCGGGCGGCCGCGATCGCGCGATACTCGGCCTGGCCGCCGCCGATCGTGCCGGCCGCCGCTTGGGCGGTGACATACATCTCGGCGCCCTCCTCGCGCGGGGACGAGCCGCGCACCTGCGCAAGCACGGCATGAACCACCGCAGCCCGGCCCTGCAGCAAGGTCCGCGAGTCACTCATGCGCGGCGCGCGCCCCGCGCAATCGCTCGACTGCCATGAGCACGCGCTCGGGCGTCGCCGGAGCGTCGAGCCGCGGGCAGATGCGGTACCCTGCGACCGAGGCCACTGCCATGCCGATCGCCTCGAACACCGAAATCGGCAGCATGAAGGGCGGCTCGCCCACGGCCTTGGAGCGTTTGATCGTGGGTTTCACATTCTCGGACCAGTCGGCGAGCGCGATGTTGAACGCGCGGGGCCGGTCCGAGGCGAGCGGGATCTTGTAGGTCGAGGGCGCATGCGTGCGCAGGCGGCCCGCATCGTCCCAGACAAGCTCTTCCGAGGTCAGCCAGCCCATGCCCTGAATGAAGGCCCCCTCGACCTGGCCCAGATCGAGCGCGGGGTTCAGCGAGCGGCCCACGTCATGCAGGATATCGGCGCGCAGCACGCGGCTCTCGCCGGTCAGCGTGTCGATGGCGACCTCGGAACAGGCGGCGCCATAGGCGAAATAGTAGAAGGGCTTGCCGCGCCCGGCGGCGCGGTCCCAATGAATCTCGGGCGTCTTGTAGAAGCCTGCGGCGGACAGCTGGATGCGCGCCATGTAGGCGGCCTCGATCAGATCGGCGAAGGGCATGACCTGCGCGCCGACGGCCACACGGCCGGGCAGGAACTGCACTGCGCCTTCATCGACGCCCCAGTGCTGCGCAGCGAAGGCCACAAGCCGGGCCTTGATCTGGGTGCAGGCATCAAGGGCGGCCATGCCGTTCAGGTCCGACCCGCTCGAGGCGGCGGTGGCCGAGGTGTTGGGCACTTTCTCGGTCGTGGTCCTGGTGATCTTGATGCGGTCGATGCCGACCTGAAACGCCTCGGCCACTACTTGCGCGACCTTGGTATAGAGCCCCTGGCCCATCTCGGTGCCGCCATGGTTGAGATGGATCGAGCCGTCGCGATAGACATGGATCAGCGCGCCTGCCTGGTTGTACCAGGTGGCCGTGAAGCTGATGCCGAACTTGACCGGCGTCAAGGCGATGCCCTTGCGGATCACCCCGCCTTTCGCGTTCCAGTCGAGCACGGCGCTGCGGCGCGCCTGATAGGCGCAGCTTTCTTCCAGCTCGTCGATCAGGCGGTGCAGGATATTGTCCTCGACCCGCTGGTGATAGGGGGTGATGTCGGCGCCGTCGCGGTAGAAATTCGCGCGCCGGATCTCGAGCGGGTCGCGCCCCAGCGCATAGGCGATTTCCTCGATCATTCGCTCGGCCGCGATCACGCCCTGCGGCCCGCCGAAGCCGCGAAACGCAGTGTTGCTGACTGTGTGGCTTTTCAGCGGGCGCGAGCGCAGGCGCACGGCCGGGTAGTAATAGGCGTTGTCAGCGTGGAACAGCGCGCGGTCGGTCACGGGGCCCGAGAGATCCGCCGACCAGCCGCAACGCGCGGCAAAGACGCCATCGACAGCAAGGATGCGGCCTTCATCGTCAAAGCCCAGATCATAGTCGATGCGGAAATCATGGCGCTTGCCGGTGATCATCATGTCCTGATCGCGGTCCGGGCGCAGCTTGACGGCGCGGCCGAGCCGTTTCGCGGCGATCGCGGCGATCACGCAGAAGAGGTTCATCTGCGTTTCCTTGCCGCCGAAGCCGC
>SLKB01000162.1 GCA_007134805.1 Paracoccaceae bacterium | reverse complement strand
TCACGTCATCTCGATTCTCGGGATTAACTCTGTAGTCCAAGCGTTCAGTCCTGCAAAGGCGCCGCACGATCAGATGTGCGGATGCCACGGTGCAGAACTACAGGCGCGACGCGGATGGCAGCCCGGTCGCAGACAGTTTTGTCCCGAAACGCTCTTTCGCTGCCGACGGAGAGAAGTATGCCTCAGCGCTCGCCCTGCAGGCCGTCTGCGGTTGCGCAAGATCAAGCGCCGCAGGGTCGGTCGCCTGCGTCCATAGCGACCTGCAAAGCACCGCTCGAAACTGTGGTGGGGAGCACTGCCCCGGTCGCACGCCGCGCCGCGGCTCTGGCCGCGGTTGATCAATCGCCACCGCGGCACGCTGTGCGCCGTGCAGCGCTCGGGCTCATAGTGCTTGCCGGGCTCTGGGTGATGCTGACGGGCGGGTCGGCGGAGAGCTGGATCATGGGGGGCCCGGCGGTCCTGCTGGGTACCGCGCTGATCTTCATTTACCCGGCCCCACCCGGATGGCGCCTGTCGCCTGTCGGTGCCGTGCGCTTCATCCTGTGGTTCACACTCCAGTCAGTGCGCGGCGCCCTCGATGTTGCCAGGCGCGCGCTCGCATGGCACCTGCCGCTGGCACCCGGCTCTCGTGTCTACCGAACCATGCTGCCCGCAGGCGCACCGCGCCTGCTGTTCGCCAATGCGATTACGCTTCTGCCCGGCACGCTGACTGCAGGGATAGAGGGCGACCGGCTTGTCATCCACATGCTTGATACCACAGCCGATCTCGACAGCGAACTGGCAGCGCTCGAGCGTCGCGTGGCCGCGCTCTTCGCGCTGTCGATAAGGTGCGCAGCACTGATGGGGGACGCGACATGAGCACTGCACTTTCGATCACGCTTATCGTGATTCTCCTGTCGATCCTCGGCGGGTTGATCCGTATCCTGCGCGGCCCCAGCCCGGCCGAGCGGATGCTGGCTGCGCAACTGTTCGGTACGGCGTCGGTCGCGATGTTGCTGATCCTGTCGCACCTGATGGCGATGCCGGCGCTGCTGGATGTCGCGCTTGTGTTTGCGCTTCTCGCAGCTGTCACGCTGGTCTGCTTCGTCGTTCTTGCCGAGGAGGAGCGCCGCTGATGATCCTCGACATCCTCGCGCTGACGCTGATCGCTCTCGGCGCTGCCTTCTTCGTGGCCGGAACCATCGGCCTGTTGCGCTTCCCCGATACGCTCTGCCGGCTGCACGCGCTGACCAAGGCCGACGGGCTGGGCATGGGGCTGACCTGCCTTGGTGTGACGCTTCTTGCCGGCTCAGCGGGCGAAATTGCGCGGATCCTGCTGATCTGGTTCTTCGTCGCAGCCTCGAGCGCGATCTGTGGCCACCTCATCGCGCGCCATGTCCGGCGGGCGACCGACACGGAGGAGCGCTGACATGGCCGACCCGCTTCTGATTTTCGACGCGCTTCTCGGTGTTGCGCTCATCGCCCTTGCCATCGCCGTGCTGGTGGTCCGCGACAGGTTTGCGATGATCGTGCTGTTCATCATCTTCGGACTGATGACCGCGCTTGCCTGGGTGCGGCTTTCAGCACCTGATGTCGCCTTGGCGGAGGCGGCGATCGGCACCGGGCTCGCTGGTGCCCTTATGTTGAAGACATTACACCATATCCGCGCGGCACCGGCCGCGCCCGTGCCCGTCTCAGTCGGCGTGGTCTTCGCCAATATGGGCTTTTGTGCGATGGTCTTCGTAGGGCTGGCGATCGCTTTCATGGCCACGTCATTGGAAGCCCCCGGCCTGGCCCCGCAGGTCGCACAGAACATCGACGCAAGTGGGGTCGCGCATCCTGTGACTGCGGTGCTCTTGAACTTCCGCGCCTATGACACCTTGATGGAGGTCGTGGTACTGCTCGCCGCGATCATCGCTGTCTGGATGATCGAACGCGGCATCGAGCAGGCACCTGCCCGGCACCTGGGCGAGATCTATCGCGGCTTTGCCCGCCTTGCGCTGCCCGCCATCGTGGTGATCGGCACCTATCTGCTTTGGGTCGGGGCCTATGCGCCGGGCGGTGCCTTCCAGGGCGGCGCGGCGCTGGCCGCGGTGGGGTTGTTGCTGCTTCTCAGCGGGCTCTACCGCCCGCAGCCCGCACACCGGCCGATTGCACGGCTGGGCTTCGTTCTCGGCATTGCGGTCTTTGCCTCTGTCGCGCTTCTGGTTGCAAGCGGAGGCAGGCTGCCGTTCGAGTATCCGCCGGCCCACGCCAAGACGTTGATCCTGCTGATCGAAGGGGTAGTGACCATCTCTATCGCGGTCACGCTCGCGGCTCTGTTTCACGGCCGTGAACCCGAGGCCATCCCTGTTTCGGAGACCCGCGCATGAGCAGTGGAATGATCTTCGGCCTTACCGGACTTGCTATCTTTACGATCGGGCTTTTTGGCGCCTTGGTGATGGTCGAGCCGTTGCGCCGCGTTCTGGCTCTCAAGCTCTGTTCGGTCGGCGGGGGCTTTATGCTGGTTGTCGCTGCCTGGCGCGCGCCGCCCGAGGTGGCCGACCCCGTGCCCCATGCGCTGGTCATCACTGGCATCGTCGTGATGATCAGCGCGACCGCTGTCGCACTTGCCTTGATCCGCCGCCTCCACACACTGGAGCATGACTCCGATGACTGACCTGCCCCGTATCGACTGGCCCACTCTAGTCGTCTTCATGCCGCTGATGGGCGCCATGCTGGCGTTTGTCTGTCCACGCCAGGCCGCGGGGCTGGGGCTGGTGGCTGTGCTCTCTACCGCCGCTGCTGTCGCGGCCCTCGTGCTCGAGGTTCTCGCCCAGGGCGCAGTGGTCACGCGCCTTGGCAACTGGGGCGCACCTCTGGGGATCGACCTGCGCGCCGATGGGCTGAGCACACTCTTGCTGGCGATGACCGCCGGCGTGGGAATTTTCGTGAGCCTCGGGGCGCTCGACAGCTACGCCCCTATGCGCGCCGATGCTAGGACCCGGCGCTATTTCTGGCCGCTCTGGCTCTTGTTGCTGACCGGGCTGAATGGCGCGTTCCTGTCCACCGACATCTTCAACCTCTATGTCATGCTCGAGGTCATCGCACTTGCTGCCGTTGGGCTGACTGTGCTCAGCGGCCGGCGCGAGGCCGTGCGCGCGGGACTGGAATACATGTATGCCTCGATACTGGGCGCGCTTCTGTTCTTGATGGGGGTGGGCTTTGTCTATCTGGAGCTTGGCCGGCTCGATTTCGCCGGCCTGATCGCCGCCGAGCCTGCCCCCGCGCTGACCGCGGCCGTCGCCCTGATGATCGCGGGGCTGCTGCTGAAGTCCGCGCTCTTCCCTTTGCATTTCTGGCTGCCAGGCGCGCACGCCAACGCAACCGCGCCTGCCTCGGCGCTGCTGTCGGGGCTGGTGGTGAAGGTCTCGCTCTACATCTTCCTGCGGCTGACCCAATACATGCCGCTTCCCGACGAGTTGCTTGTCACTCTCATGGGTGCGCTTGGTGCGGCCGCGATCCTCTGGGGCGGGATTCAGGCGCTGAGGGCGGAGCGGCTGAAGCTTCTTGTCGCATGGTCCACAGTGGTGCAGATCGGGCTCATCTTCGTGGCCTTTGCTCGCGCAGGTCAGCTCGGGCTGGTCGAAAGCTGGAAGGCAGCGGCGCTCTTGATCCTTGCGCACGCTGTCGCCAAGGCCGCGATGTTCCTCGCCGCTGGCCGGATCAAGGACGAGGTCGGACATGACCGGATCCGCGACCTCGACCGCTCACACATCCGCCCGACGCTGGCGCAGTTCACCTTCGCGCTTTCGGCGATCAGCCTGATCGGCCTGCCGCCATCGCTCGGGTTTGCCGGCAAATGGATGCTGATGGAAGGCGCGATGGCAGCTGGCTACTGGCACTGGATCGCCGTGACCATGATCGGCACACTCCTGAGCGTTGCCTATTTCAGCCGGGTGCTTGCAGGCTTCCTGCGCTTCGACCGGCTGCGCACCCCCGTGGGCGAGCATCAGGGCTGGGCGCTGGCCGATGCCGCCCCGCTGATCCTCGCACTCTCCGCACTTGGCCTCGGCCTTGCCGCCGCGCCGATCCTCGCCTTCATGGAGATCGGCTATCCTTTCGGAACCACGCCATGACCGATGCACCGCTTCTGCCGCTTGTGATCCTGCTCACCTCGCTGGGCATCGCACCGCTTCTCTTCGCGCTGCCCGAGCGCAGCGCCGCCCTGCGCACCGCTATCAACCTTGGCGCCGCGGGGGTGAAGGTTGCGCTGGTTGCCTGGCTCAGCTTGAAGGTGAGCCAGGGCGTGATCTACGATCTGCGCTTCATGGTCCTGCCGGGGCTCGAGTTCAAGCTGCAGGCCGACCCGCTGGCCATTCTCTTCATCGCGCTGTCGGCGGTGCTCTGGTTCATCACCACTGTCTATTCGGTCGGCTATCTGGAAAAAGGCCCGCACCGGGCGCGTTTCTTCGGCTTCTTCAGCCTGTGCGTCGGGGCGACCGTGGGGGTTGCGCTGGCGGGCAACCTGTTCACCTTCCTTCTCTTCTATGAGCTCCTCACTCTCGCCACCTATCCGCTGGTGATCCACCGCGGCACCGCCGAGGCGTTGCGGGCGGGCCGGATCTACCTGATCTACACGCTGGGCGGCGGGCTTGTGCTACTTCTGGGCACGCTCGGGCTATGGGTGCTCGCGGGCTCCACCGATTTTACCCCGGGCGGCATTCTCACAGACGTGGCGGAAGTCGCGCCACTGGCGGCACAGCTCCTTTTCCTCGTGCTGATTGTGGGGCTGGGCGTCAAGGCCGCGCTGGTGCCGTTCCATGCCTGGCTGCCCATCGCCATGGTCGCGCCCGCGCCCGTCTCAGCCCTTCTGCACGCGGTCGCTGTAGTCAAGGCCGGCGCCTTTGGCATCATGCGCGTGGTCTACGAGGTCTACGGGATCGAGACAGCGAAGGCGCTCGGGCTGACCGCACCCCTTGCCGCCATCGCCGCGGTGACGATCCTCTACGGCTCGCTCCGCGCACTGTCACAGGACGACATCAAGCGCCGGCTGGCCTGGTCCACGGTGAGCCAGGTCAGCTACATCACGCTAGGCGTGGCGCTTGCAAGCCCCATTGCCGCGATCGGCGCGCTGGCGCATCTGATTCACCAGGGGCTGATGAAGATCACCATGTTCATGGCCGCAGGCAATCTGGCCGAGGGGCTGGGGGTGAAGAAGGTCAGCCAGATGAATGGCGTGGGCCGCGCGATGCCCGGCACGATGGCGGCCTTCACGCTTGCCGCCCTGGCCATGATCGGGCTGCCCCCGCTCGCAGGCTTCGTCAGCAAGTGGTATCTGGCTACGGGCGGGCTCGAGGCCGGCCACGCATGGGTGATCGCGCTCCTGCTCGGCTCGAGCCTTTTGAACGCGGCCTATTTCCTGCCGATGCTGCACCG
>SLKB01000380.1 GCA_007134805.1 Paracoccaceae bacterium | reverse complement strand
GTGAATTGCGTGTCGAGCGTGACCTCGCCATGCTTAATCGCCTCGAAGGCGACATAAAGCGTCATCATCTTGGTCAGTGACGCCGGATGCAGCCGCGTGTCATGGTTGCGCGCGAAGATCACCTCGCCATTTCGGGCATCCATCACCATTGCGGCGTAGGGTGCAGCCAGTGCTGGAGCAGCGGCCAGAAAAATCAGATACGCCAGCGCCAAACCGAGCGCATGACGCCCTCTCTGCATGAGCATCGCCTGCATTTCTTGCCCCTTTTTTCCCCGCTTTTTTATGGATACGGGTTAACTGCTTAAGATCAGGTTAGCATGCGGATCCGCGCCAGAAAAGTATGGACTTTCAATATGTTTTAACTGTGTCTTCATGTTGGTGTTTTTTTGCCTCGGCTTGACATACCGGATTTTGCGGCCGCGGGGGAGGCCGACCACCAAACCGAGTAGGCCGTGTCACCGGGTCGCGCATCAAGCCCCCCTCGCCCGGTCGAGAAAGGCCACATTTTTGCACCAATCCAGGATCTTTGACGCCGCGCGCCAGTGATTCCGGACGATGTTGCAACGGGGGTTTTCAGTACGCGCAGTTGCGCTATATTCTCGTGCGTTGAACAAGACTTGCCCACCCACTTGCCCACCCACTCAGAGCCAGGCCCATGAACCGGAATATCGCAACCGAGCTGATGACCAGACGCGATTCCGACAACCCCGATTCGGATGGTGCCGTCGTTACCAAGACGCGCACGCGCACGCAGCGCCCGCCGATGTACAAGGTGTTGCTGTTGAATGATGACTACACGCCGATGGAGTTCGTCGTCCACGTGCTCGAGCGGTTCTTCGGCATGAGCCATGCGATGGCCTTCGACATCATGCTCACAGTGCACAAGAAGGGGGTCGCTGTCGTCGGCGTCTTCTCCTACGAAATTGCAGAGACCAAGGTCGCCCAGGTGATGGATTTTGCGACCCGGCACCAGCATCCGCTTCAGTGCACGCTGGAAAAGGAATAGGCGCAGCGCGCCCGATGGCCCCTCTCCCGACAGCAGTGGATCCGCCCGCGCCCCGCGCGGCGCGCCTTGACGCCGCGCGGGGCGAGGGGTTGATCTTGCCCGATGACGGGCCGATCACAGTGCTGAAACCGCGGGCGGGCGAGGATTTCAGCCCCCTCGGGCGTGACCGGCTGACGCTTGTGCAGAGCTTTCGCCCCGATCACGACGCGCTGCGCGCCGCAGGCTACCGGCTGAGCATGCAGGCGCCGCCCGCGTCGATCATCCTCGTTTGCCTGCCACGCTCGAAGCGCGCCGCGCGCGACCTGATCGCACGGGCGAATGCCAGCGCCACCGCCCTGGTGCTTGTGGACGGGCAGAAGACAGACGGCGTCGACGCCTGCCTCCGGGAAGTGCGCGACGCGATCGGGATCCTTGGGGTCGTGTCGAAAGGACATGGCAAGCTCTTCTGGTTCGCCCCGCGGCCTGGCGCGCTGGACGCATGGCGCGCGCTGCCGCAAGCGCATTCGGACCCGGAATTCGGGATTTTCACAACCACGGCGGGCGTGTTCTCGGCCGATGGGATCGACCCGGCGTCCCGGCTCCTCGCACGGACGCTTCCAGCGACCCTGCCGCCCGTGATGGCAGATCTCGGCGCGGGCTGGGGGTTTCTCTCAGCCGCAATTCTTGCCCGCGGCGGGGTCACGGCCCTGCATCTGGTCGAGGCCGAGGCCGAGGCGCTCGATCTCGCGCGCCGCAACATCGCCGACCCGCGCGCAACCTTTCACTGGGCTGACGCCACACGCTTCGAGCCGCCCGAGCCCGTGGACGGAATCGTCATGAACCCGCCCTTCCATACCGGACGCAAGGCGCAGCCCGCGCTCGGGCTCGCGTTCATCGCGGCGAGCGCCCGGATATTGTCGCGCAAGGGCACGCTGTGGATGGTATCGAACCGCCATCTGCCCTATGAGCAGGGGTTGCGCTCGCATTTCGCGGAGCATGACATCCTCGCCGAGGACAAGAGCTTCCGCGTCTGGCGGGCCTGCGAGCCAAGACAGGCGCTGCCGGCGCGCACTACTCTCCGACGCAAAAGGACAAGACGCTGATGAGCTTTTCGATCGCAGGCAAGACCGCCATCATCACGGGCGCGGCAAATGGGGTGGGCCTGGCCATCGCGCGGCATTTTGTCGATCAGGGCGCAAAGGTCGTTCTGGCCGACATGGACGAGACCAGGCTGAAATCCGAGATCACCACCATCTCGGACGCGGATGAACACGCGATCTTTTTCGCAGGCGACCTGCGCGAGCGCCTCACGCTTGCGAATCTCATCTCGGCGACCGTTGATGCCTATGACCGGATCGATATTCTGGTCAATGCCACGCGCCAATGTATCGCGTCCGATCCGCTGGACGACCAGAGCGATGCGACCTCTGAGGCGCTGCAGCAGAACCTGCTGGCGAGCCTGAAACTGGCACAGATGGTGGCCAAGCGGATGATCGCGCAGGCCAGCACCGCGACCGAGAAGAAGAACTCGATCGGGTCGATCGTCAACCTGTCCTCGATCGCTGCGCGTCGCACGCAACCCGAACTCATGGCCTATTCCATCGCATCAGCCGCGCTCGACCAGATGACACGGTCTCTGGCCGTGGCCCTTGCCGGGCGGCGGATTCGCGTCAACGGCGTGGCGCTCGGCAGTGTCATGAGCGCCAATCTGAAAGACCAGATGCATGCGCATGACGATTACCGCGCGAAAATCCTGCATCAGACGCCCATGGGCCGGATTGGCGCGGCCTCCGAGGCAGCAGAGGCCGTGCAGTTCCTCGCCTCAGATGCAGCCGCCTTCATGACCGGACAGATCATCACGGTGGATGGCGGGCGCACATTGCTTGACCCGGTCTCAGTGCCTGCGCACTGAGCAACCCGCCTGCCCATCGGCGAGAGCACGCGCCAGACGCGCCCGCTCGGCCCGCAATTCGGCCAGGGTCTGTCCTTCGGCATCTGCGTCGATCGGGATGCGCGCCTGACGCTGCCATGGCGTGTGCCGGGTACAGAACAGAACCGGCTCGCGCGGCCATGCGCACAGATGCAGGGTCGTGCGCGCGGGAATTTCGGGCGTGATACGGTAGCCCCGGCGCAGGGCATGCTCGCTCTCGGAAATCCGCGCGTCAATCGCGCGCAGTTCCGCCCGGGCGGTGGACGCGCAATGATGGTCAGCCGCAGTGCACGCCCCAAGCAGGAAAACGATCAGCAATCCCGCCCCGCAACGCGCCTTCATCACTGCTTCGACCCTATCGCGGCGAGCGTTTGGCGAGGATCCGTTGAAGCGTGCGGCGATGCATGCTCAACCGCCGCGCGGTCTCCGAGACATTCCGGTCGCATTGCTCGAAAACGCGCTGGATATGCTCCCATCTCACGCGATCTGCGGACATGGGGTTCTCGGGCGGCTCGGGAAGGATCTCGCTCGTGTCCGAGAGCAGCGCACGCACCACTTCATTCGCATCGGCAGGTTTCGACAGGTAATCCGTCGCCCCGATCTTGACGGCGGCGACCGCCGTTGCAATCGCGCCGTAGCCTGTCAGCACCACGATCCGCGCCTCTTCGCGCGCCGCGCGCAGCGCCTCGACCACATCGAGGCCGTTGCCGTCTTCGAGGCGCAGATCGATCACGGCATAGGCCGGAGGGCGCGCCTGTGCGATGGCCTTCCCCGCGACAACACTGGTGGCGGTCTCGACCGCGAACCCGCGCCGCTCCATCGCGCGTGCGAGGCGTCTGAGGAAAACCTCATCATCATCCACAAGCAACAGGGACGTATCACGTCCCAGATCCAGGCTCACCGGTTCTTCCATCTGCGCTACCTTGACATCCATGCGCAGGAGATAGGGCGCAGTCAGACCAAGGTCAATTTCCGCAGCACATGCACCGCCAGATCACGCGTTGTCGATATAGCATGCCAGCATGTCGGCCACCTGCTCGGGGCTTTGATCGCGGCGCACGATATCGACGAACCCATGGCCCGGCAGCATGAAATAGCTGAAGGTCGAGTGGTCGATCAGGAAGAACTCGTCCTCGGTGTCTTCCATCGCATAATAGACGCGGTAGGCGCGCGCGGCAGTGCGGATCTGCTCTTCAGAGCCCGTGAGCCCGACCATCTGCGGATGCATGAAGCGGACATATTCGGCCAGATAATCCTGCGTGTCGCGCACATGATCGACCGAAATGAAGACCGGCGTCACATCGTAGCCGCGCTCGGACAGCAGATCGACCGCCTGGGCATTGCGCGCAGTGTCGAGCGGGCAGACATCCGGGCAGAACGTGTAGCCGAAATAGATCAGGGTCGGGCGGTCGGCGAAATCAGCGTCGGTCACTGGGGTGCCGGTGTGGTCCACCAGTTCGAACGGCCCGCCTATCGCACCCGAGCCACCCGCGATCGAGGTCTCGCGGCACTGCGCGAATCCTGTCTCCTGCGGACCCATGAACACCATATAGGCCAGCCCACCCAGCATCGCGGCAACAAGACCAGCGGCGAGCATTGAATACAGGCGAATCATCGGCTTCCTCCGGGGTAGCAAGCTGCCGCCTTGATGCAACATGGCCGAGCGCGTAACAATCCCGAATGGCGCCCCTGTGACATCGCGCCCCCGATCGGAGCCCGGATGACCACCCCCACCTTCGGTGAAATCAGTGAAGATCACCGCGGCGAGTGGCTGCGCCTGCGCACCGCCACCTATGTGCGCATGCTTGCGCTGGCGGGGCAGGTCGTCACGCTTGTGGTGGCGCATGTGTATTTCGGACTGCGCTTCGACATAACACTTGTGGCGCTCGTGCTCGGGGCCGCGGCGATCTCGATCCTGACCTCGCTTCTGCTGTTTCCGCAAACCAAGCGGCTCTCCGAAGGCGAAGCATTGCTGACCTTCCTGTTTGATATCGCGCAGATCGTCTGCCTGCTTTATCTGACGGGCGGGATCACCAACCCGTTCACACTGCTGATCATGGCGCCGGTCGCAGTCTCGGCGATGGCGCTGCGGCCGCGCTCCACGCTCATTCTTGCGCTGTTCGCGATCGGGCTGGTCACGCTGATCAGCGTGACCTACCAGCCGCTGCGCTTCCCCGATGGAACCGTGCTGACCGTGCCGCCGATCTTCGCCTTCGGGTTCTGGGCGGCGATCGTGATCGGCATCGCGTTCCAGGCCTTCTACACGCAGAAGATCGCGGCCGAGGCAACCGCGCTGGCCGATGCGCTGCTGGCCGCGCAGATCGCGCTGTCGCGTGAGCAGAAGCTTACTGATCTCGGCGGCGTGGTGGCGGCGACAGCGCATGAACTGGGCACGCCGCTCGCCACGATCAAGCTGGTCAGCGCGGAACTCGTCGAGGATCTCAAGGATCGCCCCGAACTCGCCGAGGATGCGCGCCTGCTCGTCGAACAGGCCG
>SLKB01000254.1 GCA_007134805.1 Paracoccaceae bacterium | reverse complement strand
TCCTGCATGACGGGCGCGATCTGCGCGACATGCTGCGCGCCTTTTTCCTGCAAGAGCTTCTGCACCCCGCGGATCGTCATGCCCTGATCATGCAGAAGCGTACGGATCCCCGCCAGCAGGTCGATATCGGCGGGACGGTAGTAGCGACGTCCGCCAGCGCGCTTTACCGGCTTCACTTGACTGAACTTGCTCTCCCAGAAGCGCAGGACATGCGCAGGCGTCTGCAGGGCATCCGATGCTTCGCTGATTGTCCGAAAGGCGTCCTTGGCCTTGCGCATGCGCTGGTCCTACAGACTGTTTCCGTTCGCAACCCGCTGTTTCATGAGTTGCGAGGGCCGGAAGGTCAATACACGGCGCGGCAGAATCGGCACTTCTTCCCCTGTCTTCGGGTTTCGACCCACGCGCGCGTTCTTCTCTCGGGTCGAAAATGTCCCGAAGGACGAAATCTTGACCTGCTCGCCGCGGACCAACGCGTCGGACACATGTTGCAAGACACTGTCGACCAGATTGGCAGATTCGTTCCTCGACAACCCGACCTCACGAAACACGGCTTCCGTGAGATCCATGCGTGTTAATGTTTTCTCAGACATCATGCTCCCCCAACCCATTTAGCATAGAATGCGGGAAAGCAAATTCCGAGTCAATATCAGGGGCTTGCGCTATGATTTTCATCTCATGGATGAGCGGTTACCAGCGCAGGACGATCGCACCCCAGCTCAATCCACCGCCAATCGCCTCGATCACGATCACGTCGCCTTGTTTGAACCGCCCCTGAGCGGCTGCGACAGAAAGCGCAAGCGGGATCGAGGCGGCGGATGTATTGCCGTGATCCTGCACCGTGACAATGACTTTCTCCATCGGCAATCCCAGCTTCTGCGCTGTGCCGCGGATGATTCGGAGATTGGCCTGATGTGGGACGACCCAGTCCACTTGGTGGGGACCGAGCCCCGCTTTGTCCATGGCAGTGCGCGCGGTCTCGGCCAGTTTCTCGACGGCATGCCGGAAGACCTCGCGCCCCTGCATGCGCAGCACGCCCGCAGCCCCGGTGCGCGACACGCCCCCATCGACATACAGGAGGTCACGATACTGGCCATCCGAGTTCAGATCGCTCGACAGGATGCCACGATCGTCCGAAGTGCCAGCTCCCTCCTGCGCTTCAAGCACGACAGCGCCCGCGCCGTCACCGAATAACACTGCCGTGCCGCGGTCCGACCAGTCGAGGATCCGGGAGAATGTCTCGGCGCCGATCACGAGGATCCGCCGCGCCTGACCCGCTGCAATCAGGCCATCCGCATTGGCAAGCGCGAACACAAACCCTGCACAGACGGCCTGAATGTCGAAAGCAAAGCCCCTGGTGATCCCGAGCCCCGCCTGCACCTGGGTCGCGACCGCGGGAAAGGTGAAGTCCGGTGTCGAGGTTGCAACGATGATCGCGTCGATCTCTGCGGGAGTGACGCCGGCGTTGTCGAGCGCAGCCTTCGCTGCCCCGATTGCAAGGTCAGAGGTGAATTCATCTGGCGCCGCGAAATGCCTCCGTTCGATGCCTGAACGCGAGACGATCCACTCATCCGAGGTGTCCAACGTCTGCGAAAATTCCGAATTTGCCACGATCCTTTCGGGAAGATAGTGGCCTGTTCCTCGGATGACTGCTCTGCGCGTCCCGCTCATGACGCCTCCGTTCCGGTTGTGCCGCGCGCGCGCTCGGCCGCCGTGGCGGGGTCACGTTCGGCCAATCGTTTCTGACTTGCCTCGGCGATCGATGCAATCCGCTCTGCCATGCGATCCTGAAACCCCGAGCGCGCCAGGGTGAAAGCCAGCTTTATCGCCGCTGAAACCCCGGTCGCGTCGGCGGAGCCGTGGGATTTGACAACCGTTCCATTCAGGCCGAGGAAAACGCCGCCATTCATGCGTCGGGGATCCATGCGCTTCTTGAGCCGCCGCAGCGATCCGGAGGCAAACAACGCGCCCAGCTTCGCCACGGCCGAACCCGTCAACTCATCGCGCAGCACGTCGCTGACGAGCTTCGCGGTCCCTTCCGCCGTCTTCAGCGCGACATTTCCAGTGAACCCGTCGGTCACGATCACATCGACATGAGTAGCCGGCAAATCATTGCCTTCGACGAAGCCCACGAACTCATAGCGCCCGAATTCGGCCGCCTCTGCGATCAAGTGTGCGGCTTCCTTTATCTCGGTGCGGCCCTTGTGCTCTTCCGTGCCGACATTCAGCAATCCCACGCGCGGACGCGGGGCGCCCATTGCATTGCGATAATAGGCCGCACCCATCATGGCGTATTGCAACAGCGATTCCTCGTCTGCCCGAACATCTGCGCCGACATCGAGAAGCGTGTTCAGCTTTTCACCCCCGCGCGAAGGCCAGAGGCAGGCAATTGCCGGGCGGTGCACCCCATCGATCTTGCGCAAGCGCAGGATCGAGATCGCCATCAAAGCCCCGGTATTTCCGCAGGACACCGCAGCCTGCGCTTCTCCGTCGCGCAGTGCGGTCACGCAAGACCACATCGACGTTTCCTGTCCACGCCGCATGATCTGGCTTGGCTTGTCATCCATCTGCACAACATCGGCGCAATGCCGGATCTTCGAGATGCCTGACAGCGTAGGATGCTTCGCCACCAGATTCTTGAGCACGGCCTCGTCACCATGCAGGACAAACGCGATCTCGGAATTCTTAGCGGCAGAGAGCGCACAGCCCTCAACGACCGCAGACGGGCCTTCATCGCCCCCCATCGCATCGACCGAGATTGTCGTCATGCGATCCTTTGGCTGCGCATTGCCGGCAAGGCGGTCTACCATGAATCACACTGGGGCAAGACACGCAGCGGTTCAGGCCGCGTCGTCTTCCAGATCGATCTCGCCGCTCTGGGCGATCACTTCCCGGTCATTGTAATAGCCGCAGGACGGACACACGTGATGCGGCCGCTTGAGTTCGCCGCAATTGGGGCATTCATTCGGGTTCGCGGCCACCAATGCATCATGCGCACGGCGCATGTTGCGGCGAGAGCGGGTTACGCGGTTCTGTTGAACAGCCATGTCATACCTCGATAGTGGAAGCGCCTGGGTCATCCCCTGGGATCCCGGGGCGTCCCGACGCGAAATACAGGAGATGCGGGTCGGGGCCACTTACACGTAATGCCGCCCGCTTCCAAGCCCTGATCGCATGAGCTTCGCAAATTAGTTACTGTACGAACCGCGCGCGGCGGCTCGGTCGGATCAGCTTTTGCCGCCACTCAGCTTGTCGCGCAGTTCGGCCAGTCCGGAGAAGGGTTTCATTGCGTCATCGTCCAGAGGCGTCTGCCCGGGCGGCGCTGCGCGCAACGCCGCGTCCGGATCGAGGCGCGCCCCCTCGCACCTCGGAAAATCTGGCAGCGACAGGGCCAGCGCCTCTAACGCGATCTGGCTCAGATCGATCTGTGTGCCGAGGGGCTCGCGCGTCTCGTCAGGATGCATCTCGACCTCTAGGCCCTCAGGCTCCTGCAGATCGGCGATCAGGTGGCGGATCATTGGTGCGTCGATCCGCGTCGTCACTGGCGCGAGAGTGAGCACGCAAGGCTGGACCACAGTCGCGCCGAGATGGGCCTCGATCCTCCAGTCGCGCGCGCCGGACGGGCGCACCGACCCAGAAAAACGGAACTTGCGCAACTGATCAATGCCCAGATGCTCGGCAATCCGTGCCCGCAGCGCTGCATCGGGGCTAAGGTCGAAATCATGGAGCTCACGCCCCTCTAGCGAGGTCAGCCGCAGTGGCGGAGCCAGTGACGTCTGGGGCGGATAGGCAGTTTCATCGGTCATGCGGACGCACTTTCGACTTTGAGAGATTTCGATGGTATATACACACAGTGCTTCCATTCTTGAAGTGCGCGGCAAGCTTGGATATGCGAGTTATGAAATCATGACGAGCCTAGGTGGGCTTGTCTCGGGCAGCGTGAGGCTGGAAGGCGCGATGCGAGGTTTGAAGGCGAGGGCGATCTTGATCATCGGCGCAGTGGCCTGCATCGCAATGACCGCGTGCAGTCCGATTCAGCGGTTTCATGGCTACGCGCCCGATGACACGCAGCTTGCAGAGATCGATGTGGGCCGCGACACGCGCGACGATGTCGCCGAAAAGATCGGGCGGCCCGGAATGACCGGTGTCATGGAAGGCTCGTCTTGGTATTATGTGCAAAGCGACTGGCTGCATCGCGGCTGGCGCGCGCCCGTGGAGCAGCGGCGCGAGCTGGTCGCGATATCGTTCAATCAGAATGACCTTGTCAGCAGTATCGAGCGCTTCGGCCTTGAGGATGGGGAAGTCGTCCCCTTGTCGCGGCGGGTGACGAGCACAGGTGACACGCGCGCGACCTTGTTGCGCCAGATATTGCGAAACTTTGGGCGATTTGACGCGGCACAAGCGCTCGGGCGGGATTGAGGGGCAACGCACGCGCGTCGGCGGAGGATGCGGGGGACGACATGCCAGCGGAACCTACGGATCCAACCTCGCAAACCGGCCCGCTTGCGTTGCCTACCTTCTACCTTGGACAGTTGCAGATTGCAGCGGCCCGGAACGCGGCGGAACGGTTGAAGGCGCTCGCCCTGCGCGCGGTGATCTTCCGGGGCGATCGGGCAAAACAGGACGATCAGGACGCCTTTGATCCCCATTGCCTGCATCTGATGGTTTCGGTGCGCGGGACTGAAGAGTTGCTGGCGACTGCCCGATTGCGCTTGCTTGATGGTCGTGCCGCGATCGAGACCAGTTATTCTGCGCAATTCTACGACCTGAGCCCGCTTGCGCGGGAGCGCCGGCGCCTGCTTGAGATCGGCCGTCTATGCCTGCGGCCGGACCATCGCGCCAATCCCGATATCCTGCGCGCGTTGCTCGCCGGGATCGCGCGCGCGGCGCACAGTTCGGGGGCGCAATTGCTGATCGGGTGCACCAGTTTTCCCGGCGCAGATCCACGTGAGCACGCGCCTGCCTTGTCTCACCTGGCACGGGATCATCTGGGCCCGGCGCATCTGCGTCCCGGGCGACGTTCCGGGCGGATTGTCGATCTTGTTAGCCTGGCCTCAGAGATGCAGCCCGAGGCGGCCGACATGCCGGGGCTGTTGCGTCTTTACCTGGGGCTCGGTGCCTGGGTGTCGGACCATGCCGTGCGCGATCTCGACCTAGACACGCTTCATGTTTTCACGGCCGTTGACCTCAGCACACTGCCATCGCGCCGCGTGCGCCTTCTCAGTGGATTGTCTCGCCAATAATGCGGTGCGCTGACATTGCATTTTTCGGCCGTGAGGTTATTTCACGAAGGCATCAGGGACGTCTGACACGCCAGGGAAGAGGACATCGCCATGCCGACCCGATCTGACATCTCACCCAAATTGTCTGCACTTGACCCGGTATGGGAGCGTATCCGCACCGAGGCAGCGGCCGCGATCGATCAAGAGCCAGCG
>SLKB01000029.1 GCA_007134805.1 Paracoccaceae bacterium | reverse complement strand
TCCGCCATCGTGAATTCGCGGGGGTGGCGGCGCCGCGGGGCAGCGGGCTCGGTGCGCTCGCGCCGCGGCGGGTTCAGGAAATCGGTTACCCACCAGTCCAGCGTTGCATCGCAGCCATTGCCCCCGTTTGAAAGTTCGGCCACTGTCGGGGTCTGCGTGACGCAGTGGCGGCTTCCCTGAGGGCAGCGCAGGCGCACATGGAAATGATAGTTGTGCCCCACCGCAGGGCGAATTTTCTGAAGCCATGGCGTATCGGCGCGGGTCGCGGTGCGGCACATCTCCAGCTTGACGGCGGCAGCGACGAAGATCCGGTCAACGCGGCTATCCGACGCCGCAGCGCGCAACAGCACGTGATGCTGCTGCGTCCAGTTCGCATTGATGCGGCGCTGATCCTCGGTGCGAACTGAAATCGAGCTGAGGCTTTCACGCTCGGCCCGGCTGAGATCGAGCCGGTGCGGCGGGCGCATCCAGATGTCGATATCGAGCCCGTTCTGGTGGCTCGCATGGCCGGATGTCATGGGCCCGCCGCGCGGCTGGCTGATATCCCCGATATAGAGCCCTCGCCAGCCGATGCGGACGGCCTGCCGCGAAAGATCCTGGATGTAGGAGATCGCCTCGGGGTGGCCCCAGTTGCGATTGCGCGTGAGCCGCATCGCCTGCCATGTCGGCCCCGTCTCTGGCAGGCGCACAAGCCCCGCCGCGCAGCCATTGGCATATGTGCCGATCGCCTCGGGCGGCTGCATCGATGGCATGGCATGCGCACCGAAGAGTTGATTGGCCAGGTTCTGCGCGCCAGCAGGAAGCGGGAGCGCAAAAAGTGCAGCGGTCAAGAATGCAGGGAGGATGCGCATTTGAAATCCGGCTCTCCTTCAGGTTTCACCCAGATTAGCACCACAAGACTAATAACAAAGAGAAAAATCAGCGGCGAGACGCCAAGCCTCTGATTATCGGTGAGTGTGGTGGCAAGCGCGATCATCCCCGGCGCCACGAAGGACAACACCTTGCCGGAAAGCGCATAGAGGCCGAAACCCTCGGTCATCCGCTCCGGGTTAGCCTGGCGGACCATCATGGTGCGCGAGGCAGCCTGCAGCACACCTCCGCCGACCCCGATCAGCGCGCCACACAGATAGAAGATGATGTCTGGCATGTTCGAGCCTTGCGCAACCGGCGTGAACAGAACCATCGTTCGGTCGGTGCCGACAATCACGATGCAGACGAGGATCAGAAGCAGGATGCAGAAGATGATGACGGGCTTGGGGCCGAACCGCGCATCGAACTTGCCGCCTATCCAGCAAGCCACTGCACCGACAGCCGCCGCGAGGATGCCGAAGATGCCGATCTCGATGATTGACCACCCGAGCACGCCGGCGGCATAGATGCCGCCAAAGGAATAGATCCCGTTAAGCGCATCACGGTAGAACAGCGAGCCGCCGAGGAATGCAAAGAGGCTCTTGCGGCGCGGCAGCGCGCGCAGATTGGCCACGAGTTCGGACAACCCCTCGCGCAACGCGTTAGGCCGCTTCTGCGGGGTGGGCGGCTCTTTCACCCACAGGAAGAAAGGGATGACGAAGACGATATACCACAGTGCCGAGAAGGGCCCGACAGCGCGGGTCCCTTCGCGCGCCTCGGGATCAAGGCCGAAGGGGGGCGGATTGCCGAGAAGCGTCACGCCCAGGTCATTTTCCGCCAGCACCAGCAGCATGACCACGAGCGACAGCAAGCCGCCCACATAGCCCAGCGCCCAGCCGGTTCCTGAGATCTGCCCCCACTGATCGCGCGTGCCAAGCGAGGGCAGGATCGCATTGGTGAACACACTGCCATATTCGAGACCCAGCATACCGATGGCAAAGGCCACAAGGATCAGCAGGATACGCGTTTGATCCGCATCCGGGACCGCCCACCAGAGCGCGCTTGCGCCGATCACGTAGAGCGCCGACCAGAGCAGGATCCATTTGCGCTTGTGGCCGGAACTGTCCGCAATGGCCCCAAGGATCGGGGCAAACGCTGCCGTGAGCAGACCCGAAATGGCGAGCATCCAGCCCCACATCGCCTGGCCGCTGACAGAATCAGGCGCCACATAAGACGTGAAATACGGCGCGAAGATGAAGGTCAGCAGCAGGATGTTATAGGGCTGGTTGGCCCAGTCGAACATCCACCATCCCCAGATGCGCTTGGATTGCGTCGTCATCGCACCTGTCCTGCTGTCAGCCCGATCGCAGATTCGCCGTCGCCCGGCGCCAGTGCAAAGGCGTCTTCACACCTCAGCCGCGCCGCGCAATCAGGCATCCAGGTTTTCGACAGTCAGCGCGTTGCGCTGAATGAAATCGCGCCGCGGCTCGACCACATCGCCCATGAGCTTGGTGAAGATGTCATCGGCCTCAGCCAGATCGTCGATCTTGACCTGCAGCAGGATGCGCGCGTCGGGGTCAAGCGTGGTCTCCCAGAGCTGGTCGGGGTTCATCTCGCCCAACCCCTTGTAGCGTTGCAGCGACAGCCCCTTTTCACCTTCGGCAAGGATCGCGTCCAGAAGATCGACCGGCCCGAAGATCTTCTGGCGGCGGTCGCGGCGGACGAGTTCGGCAGGGCGCGCATAGACATCCTGAAGCGTCGGGGTATGTGCCGCAAGGCGCCGCGCCTCACCCGAACGCAACACGGCGCCGTCGAGTTTGCGAACTTCCTCGACCCCGCGCAGCACGCGGCTGAGCCGCAACCCGTGATCCTGCGTCGGTCGTCCCTGCCAGCCGCGCTCGTATTCCGGGGCGATCAGATCGAGCCGCTCGGCCACGGAATCGGCGAGAGCCTGCGGCTGGCTGGCCAGCGCCTCGGGCGAAAGCGCCCCCGAGATGGCTGCCTGCTCAAGGATATGCTGGGGATAATGCGTCGGAAATGCCATCAGGGAGCGGCGCACATCGCGCGCTTCCTGAACGACCCGCGCCAAATCAAGGCCCACGACCTCTTCACCCGAGGCGAGGCGCAGCACGGCCCCCTCGACCCCCTGTTCGATAAGGTAGTCTTCGAGCGCGGGCTTGTCCTTGAGATAGACCTCGGACTTGCCGCGCGCGACCTTGTAGAGCGGTGGCTCGGCGATATAGAGATGGCCCGCCTCTATCAACTGGGGCATCTGGCGGAAGAAGAAGGTCAGCAGCAGCGTGCGGATATGCGCGCCGTCCACGTCGGCATCGGTCATAATGATGATCTTGTGGTAGCGCAGCTTCGCGAGGTCGAACTCATCGCGGCCGATACCTGTGCCGAGCGCCGTGATCAGCGTGCCGATCTCCTGCGAGGAAAGCATCCTGTCAAAGCGCGCGCGTTCCACGTTGAGGATCTTGCCGCGCAAGGGCAGGACGGCCTGGTTCTGACGCGACCGGCCCTGCTTTGCAGAGCCGCCCGCGCTGTCGCCCTCGACCAGGAACAGTTCCGACTTGGCGGGGTCACGCTCCTGGCAATCGGCAAGCTTGCCGGGCAGGGAGGCAACATCGAGCGCGGTCTTGCGGCGCGTGAGATCACGGGCCTTGCGCGCAGCCTCGCGCGCAAGCGCGGCCTCGATGATCTTGCCCACGATGGACCTGGCATGCGCGGGGTTTTCCTCGAACCATTCGGCGAGCTTTTCATTGACGAGCGACTCCACTGCCGGGCGGACTTCGGAGGAGACCAGCTTGTCCTTCGTCTGGCTCGAGAATTTCGGGTCGGGCACCTTGACCGACAGAACGCAGGTCAGCCCCTCGCGCGCGTCATCGCCCGTGAAGCTGACCTTTTCCTTCTTTGCGATCCCGCTCGATTGCGCGTAGGCGTTGATCGTGCGGGTGAGCGCGCCGCGGAAGCCCGCCATATGCGTGCCGCCATCCCGCTGCGGGATGTTGTTGGTGAAGGGCAGTACGGTTTCATGGTAGCTGTCATTCCACCACATCGCGATCTCGACCCCGATACCGTCGCGCTCGCCATTGATGTAGATCGGCTCGGGCATGACAGGGTGTTTGGATCGGTCCAGATGGCGGACGAATTCGCGCACGCCGCCCTCATAGAAGAGTTCGGATCTCAGCATTTCAGCGGGACGATGATCCTCGAGAATGATGCGCACGCCGGAATTGAGGAAGGCGAGTTCGCGCAAGCGGTTCTCGAGCGTCTTGAAGCTGTAGTCGAGATTCGAGAACGTATCCAGCGTTGCCAGGAACCGGACCTCGGTGCCGGTTCGGGTGCCGACATCGCCCACGGCCTCGAGCGGGCGCACGGTCTCGCCGCGCTCGAAGCGCGCGAAATGTTCGCGACCCGCGCGCCAGATGCGCAATTCCAGCCACTCGGAAAGCGCATTGACGACCGATACGCCCACCCCGTGCAACCCGCCCGACACCTTGTAGCTGTTCTGGTCGAACTTGCCGCCTGCATGCAGCTGGGTCATGATCACTTCCGCGGCCGAGACGCCTTCCTCGGCATGGATGTCCGTGGGGATGCCGCGGCCATTGTCGAAGACCGAAACCGAGCTGTCCGCGTGGATCGTGACCACGACGCGGTCCGCATGGCCGGCAAGCGCCTCGTCGATGCCGTTATCGACCACCTCATAGACCATATGGTGCAGACCAGAGCCGTCATCGGTATCGCCGATATACATGCCGGGCCGCTTGCGCACGGCGTCCAGTCCCTTGAGAACCTTGATGGAATCGGCGCCGTAGTCATCGCTCTTCGCGGCTTCAGCAGACATGCGGGAATTTCCTCACTAGACCTGTGCCCTTATAGGCGTCCGCCAGGCGAATGTCACGCCTTGGACACAAGATAAGCGGCGCAGCACTGCCTGCCGAAGCGCGGATCCGGCGGGCGGCCCTGCCGCCTCAGACGCCCGTCCCGGCACGCTCGTTTTCCAGAACGATCCCGATGAGCGCATAGGTCAGTTGCGCGGCGGTGAAATCCCAGACCTCGGCCCCCTCGATCGGGGCGAGTTCCACGACATCGAGGCCGACGCAGCGCCGCCCCCTGAGCCCTGAGCGAACCAGAGACAGCGCCTGATAATAGCCAAGCCCCCCGGGCACCGGCGTGCCGGTCGCCGGCATGATCGCGGCATCCAGCCCGTCCAGATCGAAGCTCACATAGACAACCTCGGGGAAATCCGCGGGCAGGGTGATCTCGGTGATCCCGCCCGTGACGAGTTCTTCCGCATCGATGAAGATCACATTGTTCCGGGCGCGAATTTCGGCTTCTTCCACGCTCAGGGCGCGGACACCGTATTGCGCCAGCGCCATGCCTTCGTCCTCGATCAGAAGCTGCATCACCGAGGCGTGGGAATGCCGAAACCCCTGGTAAGCCTGCCGCAGATCTGCATGCGCATCGATCTGCACGATCCCGATGCGGCGGCCAAGCGCGCGTTGCACCCCAAGGGCTGCGGCCCAGGTCAGGCTGTGTTCGCCGCCCAGCGTCACCGGGATCTGGCCTGCTCGGGCTATGGCTTCGGTGCG
>SLKB01000008.1 GCA_007134805.1 Paracoccaceae bacterium | reverse complement strand
CCGGTGGCGTTCGCAACGCGTGTTGCATGACGTCGCCCCGAATGCGTGATGCTTCCGAAAGTGAGGTCATAGATCGGGGCCCAGCGGCGATAGCTGGCAGTAATCGCTTCAGGTCGCAAATGGGGTCGCCTTCTCCAGATCGGTTGCCAATGTCTTGCGACAGCAGGGTCCAAACGTCAAGCGATCCGCAGGGAGCCTCACTCAATCGGCAGCTTGCTAGCCGAAGTTTACATCGAAAAGCTGATCCCGCAGCCGCAACTGGAGGAGGCATTCGGATTGTCGATCACGAAGCGCGCGCCGATCAGATCTTCCGAGAAGTCGATGACCGCGTTTTCGAGAAAGGGCAGGGACACCGGATCGATCAGAACCTTCTGTGCGCCACTGGCTAGGACCAGATCGTCCTCGGCTGGCTCGTCGAAGCGGATATCATATTGGAATCCAGAGCAACCACCACCGTCAACAGCCACGCGCAAGGCCTTGACCTCGCCTGCATCTTCGGCGATCTCGGCCAGGCGGGCGAAGGCACGCTCGCTCACGCGGGGAGGCAGGGTCAGGGTCATGCAGTCTCGATCCCTTGTCACAATTCCGATTACTTTGCTCTGATATAGTCTGCTCCAAGGCGATCGGCAAGATGAAGGAGCGCTGGATGCTCAAACCCTATGCCACCTTGCCCGAGCAGTCGCGCGGCAGGCTCCATGCAGAGGCGATGAGCACCTTCCGCTCGCCGTTCCAGCGCGATCGTGATCGCATCATCCATTCGTCGGCCTTTCGGCGGCTCAAGCACAAGACGCAGGTGTTCATCGAGCATGAGGGCGATTATTACCGCACGCGGCTCACGCATTCCATCGAGGTGGCGCAGGTCGCGCGCACGCTCGCAAGTGCCCTCGGGCTGAACACCGATCTCGCCGAGGCGATCGCGCTTGCCCACGATCTGGGTCACCCGCCCTTCGGTCATACGGGCGAGGATGCCCTGTGCGATCTGATGGCCCCGCATGGGGGGTTCGATCACAACGCCCAAGCGCTGCGGATTGTCACACGGCTGGAGCGGCATTATGCCGATTTCGACGGGCTCAACCTGACATGGGAGACCCTGGAGGGGATCGCAAAGCATAATGGTCCCGTCACGGATACGCAGGGGCGGGCACTGAGCGGCGCGGCGCTGCCCTATGCCCTGGCTGAGTGCAATGCAGCCTTCGATCTGCACCTCGCAGGATACGCGAGCGCCGAGGCGCAAGTGGCCGCGATCGCTGACGATATCGCCTATAATCACCATGATCTGCATGACGGGTTGCGATCCGGGCTGTTCACCGAGGACGATCTGATGGAATTGCCGATCACGGGCCCGGCCTTTGCCGAAGTGGACCGGCTCTATCCGGGGCTGGAGCCGATGCGGCGCAGGCATGAGGCGCTGCGTCGGGTCTTCGGGGTGATGGTCGAGGATGTGTTGCTGGTTGCAGGCACGCGGCTTGGACCGGCCAATCTGGCCTCGGCGCAGGATATCCGGGATCTGCGCTTGAAGATCATCCGCTTTTCCGACCGGTTGTTTCGCGAGTTGAAGGTGATCCGACAGTTCCTGTTCCATCGGATGTATCGCGCGCCCAGCGTCGTGAAGATGCGCGCGCAGGTCACGGGCGTCGTGCGCGAATTGTTTGCACTGTTCATGGCGCAGCCTGAATTGCTGCCGGACGAGTGGCGCCGCGATGTCGAAGCGGCGCGCAGCGAGACCCAACTTGCGCGCATCATCACGGATTATGTGTCCGGCATGACAGACCGCTTTGCCATCCAGGAACACGCGCGATTGCTGAAGCGTTCCCCGGTCGCGTCGGTGTGGCGCACCTGAGGCGATTCAGGGCGGGGGGGGGCGCTTGGCCCCCATCGAGGGGGCCCTGCGCGGCGCGGCGGGGCGGGCAGGCCGCCCGGGTCCCGAACAGGCACAGGCTCTTGCCTTGAGAGGACGAGTTGCGCAGAAGTGGCGGTGATGCGTTCCAAGAGAAAGGCCATTGCGCAATGGACGACATGCCCTCCCTGATCCGTCGCACCCCCTGGCCAGAGAGCGCCTCGCGCCCGGTCGTCACCCCGATCCAGCCATCGGTCGTCTATGCTTCGCCCGATCCCGATACGCTCGATGCGCAATACACCGGCGCGCTGTCCGGCTATACCTATGCGCGGGAAGGGCATCCCAATGCGACCGTGCTGGCGCAGAAGATCGACGGGATGGAAGGCGTCGCGGGGGGCATGGTGCTGGCCTCGGGGATGGCGGCGGTCAGCGCCGTGCTAATAGGACTGATGCGCGCGGGTGATCACGTGCTGGGGGGTGATCAGCTTTACGGCCGGTCCCTGCGGATGATGCGGGATGACCTTCCACGCCTCGGGATCCGGACGTCCTTTGCCGATCCGACGGATTGCGCTGCTGTTGAGGCCGCCCTCCAGCCGGAAACCCGGTTGATCCTTCTCGAGGTCGTCTCGAACCCGACACTGCGGGTGGCCGATCTTTCGGGGATCATGCGCCTGGCAAAGGCGCGCGGGATCCTTGTTGCGATCGACAACACTTTCACCACACCGCGCGGGCTGAGGCCGTTCGATCTCGGCGCCGATATCGTCCTCCACTCGGTCACCAAGATCCTCGCCGGGCATTCGGATGCGACGCTGGGCTATGTCGCGGCCAGAGAGCCGGAGCTGCGACGTGCGATCTATGATTTTGCAGTGACAACTGGGATGACGCCGAGCCCCTTCGATTGCTGGCTGGCTGAGCGTGGGCTCTACACTTTCGAGCTGCGCTATGACCGGGCCGAGGCGAACGCGGCCACCCTGGCCGCGCATCTTGCCACGCTGCCCGGTGTCAGGCGCGTCCTTTACCCGACGCGCACAGACCACCCGGACCATAATCGTGCCGCGGCAATGCTTGGGGCGCGCGGCGGTCACATGGTCAGCTTCGAGATCGAAGGCGGGCGCGCGGCGGCGAACCGCCTCACACGCGCAGCGCCCAATATCCCCTTCGCACCGACGCTTGGAGATGTCGCGACGACGCTGTCGCACCCGGCAAGCTCATCGCATCGCGGCCTTACCCCCGAGGCGCGCGCCGCGCTGGGCATCTCGGAAGGCTTCTTCCGGGTCTCGGTCGGGGTCGAGGATATTGCGCTGTTGTGCCGTGAGTTCGAAACCGCGATCGTACAAAGCCAGTCTGACGCCTGATTTGACTTGACAGCCCCAGCCTCGCTGGCAGACCTTGAGCCCAAGCGGACGTGGTTGCGTCAGCGATTGCAGAGGAGGAGACACACCCATGCTGGTCGAACAGATTATCCGCAGCAAGGCCCAGGGCGGGGTTGTCACAGTCAAGCCAGGCAGTTCAATCGAGGACGCGGCCAAGCTCCTGTCCGAGAAGCGGATCGGGGCTGTCGTGGTCTCGCCCGATGGTGCAAAGGTCGCCGGCATCCTGTCAGAGCGCGATATCGTACGGGAATTGGGTCGGCGCGGGGCCGAGTGCCTTGGTACCAAGGTCGACGACCTGATGACGCGCAACGTGTTTGGGTGCAAGCCCGATGACAGTGCCGATCTTGTCTTGCAGACCATGACGCAGAAACGCTTTCGACATCTGCCGGTCATGCAGGACGGTCAGATGATCGCGCTGATTTCGATCGGGGATGTGGTTGCCGCGCGGATGTCGGAATTGCAACTCGAGAAGGATGCGCTCACAGGCATGATCATGGGCTACTGACCTGCGCCGCGCAGAGACCTTGCATCTTCCCGCGCAATATTGTTGCGTATTCCGAAAACTGACGGAAGGGGACATGCATGCGCATCGGGCTTTACCCTGGAACTTTCGACCCTTTGACGCACGGGCACCGTGACATCATTACCCGCGCGACGCACTTGGTCGATCGGTTGGTTATCGGTGTCGCAATCAACCGCGACAAGGGCCCGCTTTTTTCACTGGAAGAACGGGTCGCTATGATCGAAGCTGAGGTGGTCGATCTCAACATCCGCAACGGGGTAGAGATCATCGCGCATCCGTTCGAGAATCTGTTGATCGATTGTGCCCGCGATGTTGGTGCTTCGCTGATCATCCGCGGATTGCGCGCGGTGACCGATTTCGAATACGAGTTCCAGATGGTCGGCATGAACCGTGCGATGGATGACAGTATCGAGACAGTGTTCCTGATGGCCGAGGCGCGGCATCAGGCGATCGCGTCGAAACTGGTTAAGGAAATTGCGCGGCTCGGAGGCGATGTGTCGAAATTCGTATCGCCTCCGATCCTGAAGGCGCTGAACGATAAGCTCGGCTGAGCCTCAGCGCCCGTAGACGACATCTGCAGCGATCTTGTCGGCATCCGGCTTGTAGATGTCGAGGTCGATAGCCACCTCGAGGGGCATATTTGCAAGTTCCCTCCGCGTACGCTCATATGCGGCGCGTTTGCGAAGGCGATCCTGGATGTGAGTCAGTAGCGTGCTCATGGTCTGCTCCTTTCGGACATTGGTGTTTTCAGTCGAGCAGAGAATGGGCCTTGCTGCGGTGCAGAACAAGCGACAGACGCGCAAGACCGGCTTGCGCCCTGTGCATATGTTTGCGCAACCCGTGCGCTCGCCGGGGGGGTCAGTTCCCCAATGCGCCGCCAAGGCGGCGCACAGTGCGCGCACCCGGCAGGCCAGCGCCGAGCATCTCGTCGCGGGTCTGGCGGGCGAATTGACCGAGCAGATCGCGATAGAAACCCTCGGCGGTGCCAGTTGCTGCGCCGACCAGTGCGCCAGTGCGCGACTCGCGCGCCGCCCCGGCAACCGCGATGATCGTGTATGTCGCGAGCAGGCTCCCATCGGTTTCGAGCACGCGCACCGCCCCCTGCAGCCGGGATTGGTCGCGCCCGAAGGCCGTCGCCGTTCCGCCCGCGACATTGAAGCGCGAAACCTCGATCACCACGCGCACCCCATCGGGTGCCATGCGGTCCGAGAATTCGCGCCGCAACGCGCCGCGCAGATCAGGTCCGAGCGCACTTGCACGATTTGAGGCTTGGGTGCTCTCGAAGGCGGCACCCCCTGTTTCCACTTCGAACTCGGCAATCCGCAAGGTCGCGCGACGCGCACGGGGCAGGGGGTTCGCGGCTCGTTGTGGTGCGCAACCGACGAGCGCAACAGCGCTCAGGCCAAGCAGAACCATTCGGCGAGAGGTGACATCGGACATCGGGTGCTCCTGTTTCCTTGAGCACGGCGCAGACCCGCGATGCGCTCACGTTCGTGTCGGGTGTGCTCCAGACCCGCACCTTTGACTTGCGCTTGCACGACATGCGCGCAGAGCCTCGTTTGATTAACATTGATAGATAGCGCAGAATCGCCCATTTTCTCAAGATTTTTCAAGCCGCAGTGCGCGGGCCAGTGAGACGGGCCTGTTTCAGGAAGGCTGGGCCAGCGCGGGGCCGGCCCAGCCTAGTCTATCAGTTCGGGGCAATGCGATAGATGTTTCCTTCGTCGATGGCCGT
>SLKB01000038.1 GCA_007134805.1 Paracoccaceae bacterium | reverse complement strand
ATGGACGAGGTGCAGGCCGTCCGCGACGTCGCCGCCCCGCGCGAAACGCTTCTGGTGGTCGATGGCCTGACCGGGCAGGACGCGGTGAATGTGGCGTCCGAATTCGACGGCAAGCTCGGCGTCACGGGTGTGATCCTGACGCGGATGGATGGCGACGGGCGCGGCGGCGCGGCGCTCTCGATGCGCGCGGTCACCGGCAAGCCCATCCGCTTCGTCGGTCTGGGCGAGAAGACCGACGCGCTGGAAGTCTTCGATCCCAAGCGCGTCGCGGGCCGGATCCTCGGCATGGGCGATATCGTGGCCCTTGTGGAAAAGGCGCAGGAAGTGCTCGAGGTCGAACAGGCCGAGCGCATGATGAAGCGCTTCCAGAAGGGCCAGTTCAACATGAACGACCTGCGCATGCAGCTTGACCAGATGCTCAAGATGGGTGGCATGCAGTCGCTCATGGGCATGATGCCCGGCATGGGCAAGATGTCGAAACAGGTCGAGGCGGCGGGGTTCGACGATTCGATGCTGCGCCGCCAGATCGCGCTGATCAACTCGATGACGAAGAAGGAACGCGCCAATCCCGCGCTCCTGCAGGCCAGCCGCAAGAAGCGCATCGCGAAGGGCGCGGGGCTCGACGTCTCCGACCTCAACAAGCTGCTGAAGCAGCATCGCCAGATGTCGGACATGATGAAGACAATGGGCAAGAAGGGCATGCTCAAGCAGGCGATGGCGGGCATGATGGGCAAGGGCAAGGGCGCGCCCGATCCTGCCAGCATGTCGCCCGACCAGCTCGCCGAACTGGGCCGCGGGATGGAACAGGGCATGAAGCTGCCCGGGATGGGCCCCGGCATGGGCGGCACGGGCCTGCCCGGCGGGCTGTCAGGGCTGATGAAGAAGAAATGAGCGCGCCGCATCCGATAGCGCGTCCCGGCAGGGCCGCCGATGTCGCCGCGCAGGTGCGCGCCGGGTGGGTCCGCGATCCGCAATCCGGCGCATGGGCCGAAATCCGGCAACACCCCCCGGTGCAGGAGGCTGCATGAGCGATGACGTGACCCGCGCCGCCGAGATCCTCGGCGATCATCGTGACAGCATCGACCGGCTGGACGCGATCCTCGTCTATACATTGGGCGAGAGGTTCAAGCACACACAAGCTGTAGGCCGGCTCAAGGCGCAGCATCACCTTCCCCCCTCGGACCCCGCGCGCGAGGAGCGCCAGATCGAGCGGCTGGAATGGTTGGCCAAGGAGGCCGATCTCGACCCGGAATTCGCCAAGAAATTCCTCAACTTCATCATCTCGGAAGTGATCCGTCACCACGAGAGCCTGAAACGCTGAAAACCCCGCGCGCACAGCTGAGGCGCGCATCTCAAGATCAAAGGAGAGACTGATATGGCAACGAAGATCCGACTGGCCCGTGGTGGCTCGAAGAAACGCCCGCATTATTCCATCGTCGCCGCCGATTCACGCATGGCGCGCGACGGCCGCTTCCTCGAGAAGCTCGGCACCTACAACCCGCTCCTGCCCAAGGACAGCGAGGACCGCGTGAAGATGGATGTCGAGCGCGTCCAGCACTGGCTCGCGCAGGGCGCGCAGCCCACCGACCGCATCGCGCGCTTCCTCGAGGCGGCCGGCCTGCGCGAGAAGGCCAAGCGTGCCAACACCCAGAAGGCCCAGCCCGGCAAGAAGGCGCAAGAGCGCGCCACCGCAAAAGCCGCCAAGGCCGAGGCCGCCACCGCCGAGTGAGGCACGGAAAGGGGCGCGTGCCCCTTTTTTCGCCCCTTGAAAGCTTTTTTCGACTGGCGAAAAAAGCCTGCATCCTCTGGTCGTCGATTTTTTCGCCTGCTGAAAGCGTTTTTCGCTGAATGAAAAACTCAGACCCCCCTCGCGTTTGTGTCGGAGCCATCGCCGGCGCCTATGGTGTGCGCGGCGAGGTGCGGCTGAAAAGCTTCTGCGCCGAGCCGCAGGCCGTGGCGGATTATGGCCCGCTCTGGTCCGAGGATGGCACCCGCAGCTTCACGGTCACGCTGGGCGCGGCGGTCGCGCAGGGCTTTGCTGCGCGCCTGAGCGGGGTGGCGACGCGCGAAGAGGCCGACGCCTTGCGCGGGGTGCGGCTTTGCGCCGATCGCGCGGCGCTGCCCGATCCGGGCGAGGATGAGTTCTACCATGCCGATCTGATCGGGCTCGAGGTTTTTGATCCGGGCGGGGTCTCGCTCGGCCGGGTGAAGGCGGTGCTCAACCACGGCGCGTCGGATCTGCTGGAGCTTGCGCGCCCCGCCGGCCAGGCGAGCGTGCTTGTGCCTTTCACGCGCGCGATCGTGCCGACCATCGATCTGGCGCGTGGCCGGCTCATTGCCGACCCGCCCGAAGGGCTGATCGAATGAGCGCGCGCCGCGCCGCCGGGCGGCTTGCGATCGCGCCCTCGACCCAGCCGCGCGATCTGGGCGCGCCGCGCCCGCTGCAGGATGCCTGGCAGGCCGATGTGCTCACGCTTGTTCCGGCGGCCTTTCCGGGGGTGCTGGGCCAGTCGCTGACCGGCAAGGCCTTGCGCGACGGGCTCTGGGGGCTGGAGGCGATCGACCTGCGCCCCTTTGGCGTGGGCAAGCATCGCAATGTCGATGACACGCCCGCAGGCGGCGGCGCGGGCATGGTCCTGCGCGCCGATGTGCTGGGCCGGGCGATCAAACATGCGCTGCGCCGCCGCCCCGCCGCGCAGGGCGACTGGCCGCGCGTCTGCCTCAGCCCGCGCGGGCGGCCCTTCACGCAGGACCGCGCGCGCGCCTGGTCGCAGGCGCGCGGCATCACCATGATCTGCGGGCGGTTCGAGGGGGTGGATCAGCGCGTGCTCGATCATTTCGAGATCGAGGAAGTGAGCCTTGGCGATTTCATCCTCACCGGGGGCGAGATTGCAGCACAGGCGATGCTCGATGCGACCGTGCGGTTGCTGCCGGGGGTTCTGGGCAATGCTGCCTCGCTCGAGGATGAGAGCTTCGCGCGCGGGCTGCTGGAGCATCCGCAATATACCCGGCCCGCCGAATGGGAGGGGCGCGCGATCCCGCCAGTGTTGCTGTCGGGCGACCACGCCGCCGTGGCGCGCTGGCGCCAGGCCGAGGCCGAGGCGCTGACCCGCGCGCGCCGCCCCGATCTCTGGGCGGCATGGTGCGCGCGTCAGGCGAAATGAGCGGGCCGGGCGGGTGATCGGCCAATTTGCGCAAGGCTGCGCGCCCGCCAGCCGCCCGGTGCATCGGGTTGGGCGGCGTGCCGCGCGGCGGCACGCCGCGCAGCGCCCGCGAGATGTGCCTTCAGGCACGGCGGAGCGGGCGCTCCCCCCCTTCAACCCTTCCGGATCAGGTAGCTGGTCGCGCCGCCCGCGTCCTGCATGCCCAGAAGCTCATGCCCCGATTGCGCGCAGAAATGCGGAATATCGACCACTGCGGCCGGATCATCGGCGAGCACGCGCAGAACGGCGCCTTTCGGCATTGCCATCAGCCGCTTGCGCGCCTTGAGGACGGGCAGGGGGCATAACAGCCCCAGCGTGTCGAGATCCTGATCCGCCTGCGTGCTCATGCGCGCCGTCCCCCGCGTGGACGGGTGGGGCGGGGCGCGAGCCCTTCGCGCAAGAGCCCGGTCATCGGGTGGTCGGGGGCGGCCGCGCCATAGCGCAGGAGCAGCGCCTTGAGCGCTGCCTGCGGGTCGCGCCCGTCCGGGACCGAGAGCGCCCAGTCCACCAGGATCGAGCGGCATTCCGCATCCGAGATCCCCTCGATCCGGTAGCTTTCGCGAATCAACCCTTTCGGGTCATCGGCTGTATTCATCCTGCGCCTCGTTCTCGCCTGGCTGACCCAGGACGGCCTCGATCACATCCTCGGCCGCCGCGCAGGCGTCGCGCAGCCGCTCGGCCAGCGCGTCTGCCGTCTCGGCCTCGCAGGAGTGCAAGATAAACTTCTGTCCGCCCGGGCCAAGCGCGGCAATATCGGAAATCCGGTCGGCTAGCAGCCGCCCCGTGGCCTGCAGCGTCCAGCACAGCCGATAGGCGCGCAGGAGCGCCTGCGCGCCTGCATCCGTCAGCACCCCCGCCTTGGCGCCCGCGCGCATCTGCGCCTCGACGCGGCGGGCGGGCTGGCCCGCGCGCAGCGCGCAGAACTGCGCCAGCAGTTCGATATCCATGAGCCGCCCGGGCCCGGCCTTGGCGTCCCAGATGCTGTGGGCGGGCTTGGCCTCGGCCAGGCGCGCGCGCATCTCGGCCACGTCGCGCGCGATGCTTTCGCCGCTGGCCTTGTCGCGCAGCACCTCGCGGCGCGCGGCCTCGACCGCCTCGCCCAGGCTGAGTGCGCCCGCGACCCGGCGCGCGCGGGTCAGCGCCAGATGCTCCCAAGTCCAGGCCTCGTCGCGCTGGTAGGTCCGGAAGGCGCTGAGGCTTGTCGCGACCGGCCCTTGCCGCCCCGAGGGGCGCAGGCGCATGTCGACCTCATAGAGCCGCCCCTCGGCCGTGGGCGCGCTGATCGCCGTGAGATACGCCTTGGTCAGCCGCGCGTAATAGCTGCGCGCATCGAGCGGGCGGCGGCCGTCCGACATGGCGTCGGGCGCGGCGTCATAGATCACGATCAGATCGAGATCCGAGGCTGCGTTGAGCCGCCCCGCCCCGAGCGAGCCCATCCCCAGCACCACGGCGCCGTGCCCCGGTGGCGGCCCGTGCTTGCGCGCGAATTCGGCCACCACCACGGGCCAGAGCGCGCCAAGCACTGCCTCGGCGAGGCCTGCGTATTCGGCGCCCGCCTCGAACGCGTCGATAAGCCCGCGCAGATGGTGCACGCCCACGCGGAAATGCCACTCGCGCGCCCAGACGCGCGCGGCGTCAAGCTGGCGCTCGTAATCCTCGATGTCGGCCAGCCGGTCGGCGAGATCCTTCTGCAGCGCCGTGGTGCCCGGCCAGGGCGCGAAGAACTGCCCGCCGATCACGGCGTCGAGCACCGCGGCATTGCGCGAGAGATACCCTGCGAGCCGCGGCGCTGTCGCGCATATGTCAACAATGAGATCTATGAGCTGCGGATTGGCCTCGAAAAGTGAAAAGAGTTGCACGCCCGCGGGCAGGCCGCCGAGGAAGCGGTCGAATTGCACCAGCGCGGCATCGGGGTCGGCGGCGTCCTGCAGCTTGCACAGGATCAGCGGGCGCATGCGCGTGAAGATCTGCTGCGCGCGCGTCGAGCGCAGGGCCGCGTAGCTCGGCCAGCCGGCCACCAGATCCTGCGCGGCCTCGGAAAGTTCCGGCTCTTGCGCGGCGGGGGTGTCGGCGGCGTAGAAGCCCTCGGTGATCCGGGCCACCGCTTCGAGCCTTGCATGCAGGCGGGCGCGGAACGCTTCGGTGTCCTCCGCCCCCGAAAACCGCGCGAGCCGGTCGAAGCCCTGCGCATGGGAGGGCAGTTCCTGGGTCTGCGCGTCCTGGATCATCTGCAGGCGGTGCTCGACCTCGCGATGGGCGATGTAATGGTCGGTGAGCGTCT
>SLKB01000342.1 GCA_007134805.1 Paracoccaceae bacterium | reverse complement strand
GGTCGCTTCGAGAAGGGCCTGCTCGCATATTTGCGCAACGCGCAGAAATCGCTGCTTGATGACATCACCCAGAATGACCGCAAGGTGAAGGGCGAGCTGGAAGAGAAGATCCGCGCCGCGCTTGACGAGTTCGCGAAAGACTTCGCCTGAAGGCGGTGAGAGGACACGCGCATGCCCAGCCTCAAGGACCTCAAGAACCGTATCACGAGCGTCAAGTCGACGCGCAAGATCACCAAGGCGATGCAGATGGTCGCGGCGGCGAAACTCCGTCGCGCCCAGGACGCGGCCGAGGCCGCCCGGCCCTATGCCGAGAAGATGGCCGATGTGGTCAATGGACTGGCCGCGTCGGTCAAGGGATCCGAAACCGCGCCGAAGCTGCTCGCCGGAACGGGCAGTGAGCAGACGCATCTGCTGGTCGTGATGACAGCAGAACGCGGCCTTTGCGGCGGGTTCAACTCGTCGATCGTCAAGATTGCCCGCTACCGCGCCGAGAAGCTCATCGGCGAAGGCAAGACAGTCAAGATCCTGACAGTCGGCAAGAAGGGCCGCGAGCAGCTGAAACGCGACTTGTCCGCCCACATGGTCGATCACGTCGATCTGAGCGATGTGAAGCGCGTGGGCTACGAGAATGCGGCAGAGATCTCGAAGAAGATCTTCGAGATGTTCGATGCGGGCGAGTTCGACGTGGCGACGATCTTCTACAACCGTTTCGAGTCGGTCATCAGCCAGGTCCCGACGCCGCAGCAGATCATCCCCGCGGAAGTGCCCGAAGATGCCGGCATCGAGACGCTCTACGAATACGAGCCGTCTGAAGAAGCGATCCTCGAGGATCTGCTGCCCCGCTCGGTCACGACCCAGATCTTCACGGCACTTCTGGAAAACGCTGCCTCAGAACAGGGCGCCCGGATGTCGGCCATGGACAACGCCACGCGCAATGCAGGCGACATGATCGACCGGCTGACCACCGAATACAACCGCTCGCGTCAGGCGGCGATCACCAAAGAGCTTATCGAGATCATTTCTGGCGCGGAAGCGCTCTAGAGCACCCGGAGAAAGACTATCATGGCATCCAAAGGCAAAATCCTGCAGGTCATCGGCGCTGTCGTCGACGTGCAGTTCGACGGCGACTTGCCCCCGATCCTCAACGCGCTGGAAACCGACAACAACGGCAAGCGCCTCGTGCTTGAAGTCGCGCAGCATCTGGGTGAAAGCACCGTGCGCACCATCGCCATGGACGCAACAGAAGGGCTTGTGCGCGGCCAGGCTGTCAACGACACCGGCGAGCCGATAATGGTGCCAGTGGGCGACGCCACTCTGGGGCGCATCCTCAATGTCGTGGGCGAGCCGGTCGATGAAGGCGCACCCGTCGAGGCCACCGAGAGGCGCGCCATTCACCAGCCTGCGCCTGGTTTTGATGAACAGTCGACCGAGTCGGAAATCCTCGTGACCGGTATCAAGGTGATCGACCTGCTCGCACCCTACTCGAAAGGTGGCAAGATCGGCCTCTTTGGTGGCGCCGGTGTCGGCAAGACCGTCTTGATTATGGAACTCATCAACAACATCGCCAAGGTGCATTCGGGCTTTTCGGTCTTCGCCGGTGTCGGTGAGCGGACGCGCGAGGGCAACGACCTCTATCACGAGATGATGGACTCGGGCGTGATCAAGGCCGACAATCTTTCGGAATCGAAAGTGGCGCTGGTCTATGGCCAGATGAATGAGCCCCCGGGCGCGCGTGCCCGTGTGGCGCTGACCGGCCTGACTCTTGCCGAACAGTTCCGCGACCAGTCAGGGACGGACGTTCTATTCTTCGTGGACAATATCTTCCGCTTCACGCAGGCTGGCTCCGAAGTGTCGGCGCTGCTGGGCCGTATCCCCTCGGCCGTGGGCTATCAGCCGACACTCGCAACCGACATGGGCGCGCTTCAGGAACGCATCACCTCGACCAAGGCCGGCTCGATCACGAGCGTCCAGGCCATTTACGTGCCCGCCGACGACCTGACCGACCCCGCGCCGGCCACTTCCTTTGCACACCTTGACGCCACGACCGTGCTGTCGCGCGCGATCTCGGAACTCGGCATCTACCCTGCCGTGGACCCGCTCGATTCCAACTCGCGTATCCTCGACCCGCAGATCGTGGGTGAAGAGCATTATCAGGTGGCCCGCGATGTGCAGGGCGTGCTGCAGCGCTACAAGTCGCTCCAGGATATCATCGCGATCCTCGGGATGGACGAATTGTCCGAAGAGGACAAACTGACAGTGGCCCGCGCGCGCAAGATCCAGCGCTTCCTGTCACAGCCTTTCGACGTGGCGAAGGTTTTCACGGGATCGGACGGGATACAGGTGCCGCTTGAGAAGACCATCGCATCGTTCAAGGCCGTCGTTGCTGGCGAATATGATCACCTGCCCGAGGCCGCCTTCTACATGGTCGGCGATATCGATGATGTGATCGCCAAGGCCGAGAAACTGGCCGCTGCCGCCTGAGGAGGGCCCGATGGCTGACATGATGCAATTCGACCTCGTCAGCCCCGAGCGCAAGCTCACTTCGGGGCAGGTTCGCGCAGTTCAGATCCCGGCCGCTGACGGGGATCTGACCGCGATGCCGGATCATGCGCCGCTGATCACAACATTGCGGCCGGGGATGCTGGTGGTTGAAGGACCGGACGGTGACAAGCGCTTCGCGGTCACGGGCGGGTTCGCAGAGATCTCGCCCAAGGCCACGACTGTGCTTGCCGAGCGCGCCTACCCTGCTGGCGCCGAGGCACAGGCCGCCTTGCAACCCCTGCTCGACGATCTCCGCACGAAGGCCGAGGCGGCAAGCATGGACGAGAAGGACGCATTGACAAAATCCGCCGATGATCTGGCGCGCACGATCGCAGCACTGGCCTGATCCTCAACGGGCAGGCGTACGGCTCAAAGACCCCCGGCACCGTGGCGCCGGGGGTGTTTTCTATGGAGCGTTCCAGGTTTGACCGTAAGCGAATGCTGCACTTTGAGGTGGTTGGCGCCTTCATGCGGTGTGACGTGGTTCATGGTCGTTATGACGGAGCGCCGGAGCGACGTCAGACCGCGCGACGATACGAGGGCAGCCCTGCTGCAACAGGTTCGCGAAGATCGTCTGAACTACAGTTTCATCCTCCTGCCGGCCTCCCGCAACAAAAGGGATCCTGAATCACATCCGGCACAGAACCAGAAATCCCTGTCGGTTCAGAGAGAGGTTGAGCCGTTCTATGGAAGGTGCGCGCGGCCGGGTTCAGGCAGGCGGCAGTGACACAACCCAACCGATCAGCGATGCCGCCCCGAGCCCGAGCAGGCCGAGTTGCAGCCGCATCATTGCGCCAAGGGTCATCCCGAAGCCTCCCCGATGCTCCGCAATGCTTGTCGCCCGACCCTCGGCATCGAGAAGCGGCAGATGTTCCGCGGCCAATGCCAGCGCCTGGCGCAAAAGGATCGCGACCAGAACCGACAGCGCGAAAGCAGAGATCGCGACAACGAGAAATGTACGCGATGGCCCCGGCGCGGCGTCGCGGAAGATGGCGACACAGCCCAGGCCAGTCGTGAAGCCGAGCCCGATGACCCATTTGCTCCAGTCATGCAGCGCATCGAGCGCATGCCTCTGGTTTAGCTTGTTCATGACGTCCCTTTCTCGCAGAGGGAGAGCGTCCCACATGCACAGGAGACCGGTCAAGCGGCGGATGGGCCACTCTGGCGTCGAAAACAAATGTAATCCCCACATCATCACTCACGCCTGACAGCGATTGTCACGGTTGCAAACCGTCGGTCGGAACATATCGACATACTGGACTCGGAACAGGGCTGCGGTGCGCAGAGCTCAGGTCAGTTTGCGCCGGCGCGAGACAGCAATATCGAGTTCGGTGATCTTCTTGCGCAGGGTATTGCGATTTATCCCCAGCAGATCCGCACAGCGCGCCTGGTTGCCCCCCGTGGCATCGAGCGCAATCTCGATCAACGGAGTCTCGACCTCGCGCAGAATGCGGCCATAGAGCCCCGGTGGTGGCAGTTCCTGCCCGTGCAGATCAAAATACCGCCGCAGATGCCGCCCCACGGCTTCCGAGAGTGTCTCGTCCGTGAAGCGCTCGCCGACCGTGGCCGCGCTGGGCTGGCTTTGAAGCGCCAGCTCGATCTCGGAGCGGCCGATCACCGGATCAGTACTTGTTAGACTCAATCGGCGCAGCGTGTTCTGCAATTGCCGAACATTGCCAGGCCAGGAATAGGCGCGCACGACCTCCATGGCCTCCGGCGAAAGGTGACGGTTGGTCGCGCCCTCCTCGGCCGCCTGCGACAGAAAATGCTGGGCAAGCGGCTCCAGATCGTCGATGCGTTCGCGCAGGGCGGGCACGTTCAGGACAACGCCGCCCATCCGGTAATAGAGATCCTCGCGCAGCGCCCCCTCGGCCAGCGCCCGGGTCAGGTTGCCCTGCGCGGTCGCCATGATCCGCGGCCCGTCATCGGGCAATCCGTCAAGCATCCGGGCCGCGCGCAGCTGCGCCTCGGTGTCATATGCCGTCAATTCATCAAAGAGAAGCGTGCCGCCACGCACCCGCGACAAGAGCGCCTGCGCGCCGTCATGGCTGTGCAGGTCCTCAGCCGAGGCTGTGATGAAAGGTTGGCTGCGGCGGTCCGAGAGATCATGCAGGGTCCGCGCGATAAGCGACTTGCCTGTACCGGATTCGCCGATGATCAGCACAGGCATGGTCGAGTTGATCACACGCGCGATCAGGCGATAGAGTTCCTGCATCACAGGGGTGCGGCCCACAAGGGGGATGCCCTCCATGCTGACGAGATCACCACGCGGGGCCGGTCCGGGCGCGCGAGGCGCGGCGGCATCGCTGGCAGCGACGAGGCGGCGGTTCTTCATCGCTGCGCCTGCGCGTTTCAGAAGGTCGGGCAGATCGAAGGGCTTTGGCAGGTAGTCATGCGCATCGACCTCGTTCGCCTGAATCGCAGTCATGATGGTGTTCTGCGCAGAGATCACGATGACCGGCAGATCCGGACGCTCCTGGCTGATCTTGGGGATCATCTCGATGCCGTTGCCATCGGGCATCATCACATCGGTGATCACCAGATCGCCTCGGCCCTCGGCGACCCAGCGCATAAGGGTCGTCAGGCTCGATGTAGCATGCACCTTGCAACCCGCGCGCGTCAGGGCCTGGGTAAGAACTGTGCGGATCGTGCGGTCATCATCGGCGACGAGGACTGTGCCATCCATCAAGAAATCTCCTTGCTGTCGATCGGCGGGGGCGCGCTGGGCGCACGGGGAAGAGAGATCCGGAACACGGTCCGGCCCGGCCGGCTTTCGAGAGTGATCCAGCCGTCATGCGCAGAAATGATCTTCGACACGAGCGCGAGGCCAAGGCCCGTCCCGTTTTCGCGCCCTGATACAAAAGGATCGAAGACGTCCGTGCTGATCTCGCTTGGAATGCCCGGGCCATCATCAATGATCTCGATATGGATGGGCAGCGCCACCTCGCCGCCGGCGC
>SLKB01000054.1 GCA_007134805.1 Paracoccaceae bacterium | reverse complement strand
GCATCGGGGCTCGGGGTGATCCCGCGCGTGGTGGCCGGGGGGCGCGCGATCTATCGCGGCAAGCTGACCCGCGCCGAGGCCGAGGCGCGCCTGCAGCAATTCTGGCATCCCTATCACGCCAAGCTCGCCGCGCTCATGACCGAGCATCAGCACCGCTTCGGACGGGCGATCCTGTTCGACATGCATTCGATGCCGCGCGATGCAGTGGTGATGAGTGGCCAGCACAGCTCGCTGCGCCCGGACATCGTGCTCGGCGATCGGTTCGGATCTGCCTGCGCGCCCGACATTTCCGAGGCTGTGGCGCACGCCTTCGCCAAGCAGGGCTTGCGGGTTGCGCGGAACTCGCCGTTTGCCGGTGCCTACATCACGCAGGCCTATGGCCGCCCGTCCCACGGGCGCCATGCGATCCAGATCGAGATCGACCGCTCTCTCTACATGGACGAGCGCCGCGTCGCCCCGAACAAGGGGTTCGAGCAGTTCAAGGCGATCATGGATCGGGTCGTGCTCGACCTCGTGGATATCGGGCGCGAACTCGGTATCGACAGGCCATTGGCCGCTGAGTAGGCGCGCCCCCCTCGGGAGCGGCAGAGTTTCATTCTGAAACGATTTTTCATGCGACAGCATACATTTCGGTCAACTTCCTGCGTATAGTTGCAGCATGGACATCATCACCCTCGTCACCGCGCTGGCGCTTCTGTTCGTCGTCATCGGAATCTGCGAGCCGATTTCAGAGCGGCTGCGATTGCCTTTCACAGTGATCCTTGCGCTGGTCGGGGCCGTGATCGGGGGGGTGGCGGTCTCTGGCCAGACGAGCGATTTTCTGGTCAGCCTCAGCCCCAACATTCAGCGGTTCCTCGAACAGCCGATCCGCTCGAATGTCTTCCTCTACGTGTTGCTGCCCACGCTCCTGTTCCAGGTGGCGCTGGTCGTCAATGCGCGGCGCATGCTCGATGACTGGGTGCCGATCCTGGTGATGGCCGTTGCCGCCGTGATCGTGGCGACCCTGGTCATCGGATATGCGCTGCAGCCCTTCACGACCCTGCCGCTTGTCGCGTGTCTGCTGATCGGCGCGATCGTGTCCACCACCGACCCCTCTGCGGTGGTCAGCATCTTCCGCAACATCGCCGCGCCCCAGCGCCTGACCCGGATAGTCGAGGGTGAGAGCCTGCTCAATGACGCGATGGCAATCGCGCTTTTCGGCTTCTTCATGACTTTCGTGATGCTCGGCGTGCCGGACCCGACATTGCAGGACATGGTCGTCACCTTCCCGTGGCTTTTCTTCGGCGCGCTGGGGGTCGGCTGGCTGTTCGCCCGGGTTGCGGTTGTCGTCATGGCGCTGCTGCCGACCTTTCCCCGCGCGCAGGTCTCGATCAGCGTGGCGCTTCCGTATCTGACATATGTTTTCGCCGAGCAGGTTGCCGGGGCGTCGGGGGTGATCGCCGTGGTGGTGGCAGGGCTCACCATGAATCTCGTGGGGCCGGGGCGTCTGACTCCCTCAGGGTGGAACTATCTGCGCGAAGTCTGGGAGATCCTCGCCTATTGGGCAGGCGCGCTGATCTTCATTCTTGCCGCCTTGCTCATCCCGAGATTGCTGGTAGATGTGCGCCAGTCCGATCTGTTCCTCATCGGGGTGATCGTGATCGCAGCCTTCGCGGCGCGCGGTGTGATTCTCTGGGGGATGCTGCCGCTGCTTTCGAGGTTCGGGCTCTCACCACAGGTGGGGCCGACCTACCGTGTGGCCATCCTCTGGGGGGGGCTGCGCGGAGCGGTGACCCTTGCGCTTGCCCTTGCGGTGACCGAAAGCGTGCTGGTGCCGCCTGCGATCAAGCGCGAGGTGGGCATTCTGGCGACAGGTTTCACGCTGTTCACGCTTCTGGTGCAGGGCACCACGCTGCGCTGGCTGATCGCGCGTCTCGGGCTGGATCGGCTGCCGCGGCTCGATCAGGCGCTGTCCGACCAGGTGATCGCAGTCGCTCTGCAGAATGTGCGTGAAGAGATTTCCGAGACCACGCGACAATACCGCCTGCCGCAAGAGGTCATCCGCTCCGAGGCGAAGCGCTTTGCCGAACGGCTGGACCGTGCGGTGGAACTTGCCGAGGCGGCCGAGGAAATCGCCGACCGCGACAGGGTCACGCTGGGGCTTGTCGCGCTGGCCGGTCGTGAGCGCGACATGATCATCGAGAATTTCCGCCAGCAGCTCTTGTCCTCGCGGCTGGTCGACCGGATGCTGACCGATGTCGACCGCCTGATCGAGCGGACACGCTCGGGCGGGCGAAGCGAATATCGCGCCGCCGGGCGGCAATCGCTGGGCTATGGCGGGTGGTATCGGGCAGCGGTTTGGCTGCATAACCGCCTGCGCTGGTCGCGCCCCCTTGAGCAGATGACGGCGGAACGCTTCGAGATCCTGCTGAACCAGCGGCTCATTCTCGGACAGTTGGACGAATATATTGACCGCAAGATCCGGCGCATCCACGGCCGGCGCGTGGCCGATCTTTTGCACGAATTGCTCCGCCGGCGTGAAGAGGAAGAGGAAAACGCGCTCGAAGGATTGCGGCTGCAATATCCCGGCTATGCCGAGGAGATGGAGCGCCGCTTCATCCGCCGCACCTCGCTGCGGCTTGAAGAGCGGGAATATGAGACGCTTTTCAGCGACGGTCTGATCAGTCGGGAATTGTTCACGACTCTGCGGCAGCGGCTCGAGGCGGAGCGCGTCAGGGTCGAGCAGCGTCCGAAACTGGATTTCGCTTTGCAGAAGGATGAGTTCGTCCGCGCCCTGCCGCTCTTCCAGAGCATGAGCGAGGCGCAGCGCCGGCAACTCGCGCGCGCGCTCAAGACTCATTATGTCGATCCCGGCACGATCCTAATCCGCAAGGGAGAAGTGCCGCAATCGGTGTATTTCATCGCGTCGGGCGCGGTCGAACTGGAGCGTCGCGGCCAGAAGCAGCGTCTGGGGCGCGGCGAGCTTTTCGGCCATATCGGCATGCTGACCCGCCAGCCGCGCCGCGCCATGATCAGCGCGATCAGCCATTGCACTCTGCTGTCGCTCGACGAGGCGCGCTTCAAGCGACTGATCGGCCGCAATCGCTCGCTCTACAAGGCGGTACTGGAGAATGCGGCCGCGCGCGGTGTAGAACTGGACACCTCGAATTTCGCGCCACCCCCGGGCCCGCGCACAACGCGATGATGCGGCTCAGGCTAGCAATTGCCCGTCGCGCTGCCCGATGATCCGCGCCCGCAGGATCTGCCCTGTGGGCTGGGGTTGGGCGAAGAGGGTCTCGGTGAATTGGGCCGTGCGGCCCATATTGGGGGCCTCCATCAGGATCTCATGCTCGACACCCTGTTGGGCTTCAAGATGCGCGGCCACGGCGCGCGCACCTGCTTGCCGCAGACGGGCGGCCCGTGTACGGATCAGGGCTCCCTCAAGCTGTGGCATGCGCGCCGCGGGCGTGCCCTTGCGCGCCGAGAACGGGAAGACATGCAGCCAGGTCAGCCCGCACTCCTCCACCAGCTTGAGCGAGTTCTCGAACATGGCGTCGGTCTCGGTCGGAAAGCCTGCGATGATATCGGCGCCGAACACGATATCGGGGCGCAGCCGGCGCGCCTCGTGACAGAAGCGGATCGCATCCTCGCGCAGGTGCCGCCGTTTCATCCGCTTGAGGATCAGGTCATCGCCCGCCTGAAGCGACAGATGCAGATGTGGCATCAGCCGCGGCTCGGTCGCGAGGCCCTCCATCAGCGCTGGGTCTGCCTCGATCGAATCGATCGAACTGATGCGCAACCGCGCGAGATCGGGCACCAGACGCAGGATGCGCCGCACAAGGTTGCCAAGCCTCGGCGCACTGGGCAGATCGCTGCCCCAGCTTGTCAGATCGACCCCTGTCAGCACGACCTCCCTGTAGCCCTGATCGACCAGCCGCCTGATCTGCTCGACCACGACACCGGCCGGCACTGAGCGCGAGTTGCCGCGGCCGAAGGGGATGATGCAGAAGGTACAGCGATGATCGCACCCGTTCTGCACCTGCACATAGGCGCGCGCGCGGCTGCCGAAGCCGTCGATCAGATGGCCAGCGGTCTCGCGCACCGACATGATGTCATCGACCTGCACGCGTTCGGTCTTTCCGATCAGGTCGGGGGTCAGGCGGGCCCAGGTCTCGGGGCGCATCTTCTCGGCATTGCCGATGACGCGCGTGACCTCGGGCATGGCGGAGAAGGTGCCAGGTTCGGTCTGCGCGGCGCAACCCGTGACGATCAGGGGCGCATCGGGATGCGCGCGGCGCAGGCGGCGGATTTCCTGACGCGCCTTGCGCACGGCTTCAGAAGTGACCGCGCAGGTGTTGATCACGATGGCGTCTTGCAATCCTGCACGCTCGGCCAGCGCCTTCATGGCCTCGGTCTCATAGGCGTTGAGCCGGCAGCCCAGCGTGGTGAAGACAGGCGCACTCATGAAAGGCCAGCCAGAAACTCGGCGCTCAATATGGCGTCGAAGATATGCGCAGTGGGGCCGGTTAGCCAGACGCCCTCGTCGCGCCAGTCAACCTCGAGTCGCCCGCCATCCGCGTCGATCGACACGCGCGGGCCGGTCAGCCCCCGCCGGCACGCTGCAACCGCTGTGGCGCAGGCCCCCGACCCACAGGCGAGCGTCACGCCCGTGCCCCGCTCCCAGACCCGTAGCCGCACTGTGTCGTGCGCGGTCAGGGTGGCGAATTCGACATTCGTGGCCTTGGGGAACAGGGGGTCATGCTCCAGCGCCGGGCCGCGCTTCTCGAGCGCAATTGCTTCGGCATTTGGGACAAATGTGATGCAATGCGGGTTTCCCATGCCGATTGCCGAGGGCGTCCCCGGCAACGGGAGCGCGTCGATATCGCAGGGCTCCGAGAGGGGGATTGCGGCCCAGTCCAGCACTGGCGGGCCCATGTTCACCCAGACTGCCCGATCGCGCACCTCTGCCATCAGGCGTCCGCGGGCGGTCTCGATGGCGAGTTGCGTGGCCCCGGTTTCGGCCAGCACCCGCGCGGCCACACAGCGCGTCGCGTTGCCACAGGCGTCCGAGACCGAGCCATCCGCATTCCAGAAGGTGAGCGCGAAATCGGCAGTGTCAGACGCGTGCAGTTCGGCCAGTTGGTCAAACCCGACGCCCCGATGCCGGTCGCCCAGCGCACGCGCAAGCCGCGCGCTGAGCGCGCTGTCGGCGCGGCCCCGCGAGTCGATGATGACAAAATCATTGCCCGCGCCGTGCATCTTGACAAAAGGCAGAGTGGGAGAATCGTGTCTCATGGCGGCGATATAAGGGCCGAGGGTCACGCTGACCAGCCACCGCGAGCGCTGCGCTGCGCGATTCATGATTGAATCCTGCCGTTTCTCCTTGACCCGCCGCGGCCGCTTTTCTAAGAACCAGCGAAATGTGGGCCCGTAGCTCAGTTGGTAGAGCAACTGACTTTTAATCAGTGGGTCACAGGTTCGAATCCTGTCGGGCTCACCATTTCAAAGCTTCAATGTGTCGCGCAT
>SLKB01000369.1 GCA_007134805.1 Paracoccaceae bacterium | reverse complement strand
GGCATGATCGATTCCGGCACCACCGAGCGCGGCGCGATCATGTGCTGGACATGCCAGTCATCCGAATAGCGCCCGCCGACCCGCGCCAGATCCGGCCCGGTCCGTTTCGACCCCCACTGGAACGGATGGTCATACATCGATTCCGCGGCGAGGCTGTAATGCCCGTACCGCTCCACCTCGTCGCGCATCGGCCGGATCATCTGGCTGTGGCAGGTATAGCAGCCCTCGCGCAAATAGATCTCGCGCCCCTTGATCTCGAGGGGCGAGTAGGGGCGCACGCCCTCCACCCGCTCGATCGTGTTCTCAAGGTAGAACAGCGGCACGATCTGCACGATCCCCCCGATGGTGACCACGAGGAAACTCAACACCAGCAACAGCGTGGCATGGGTTTCGATTTTCTTGTGATGATCAAGAAGTCCCATTGTCGTGCCCTTTCGTCATTCAGCGGGCACTGCGCCACGGGCCCCGGCAGGACTACGCTCTGCCGTGCTGGTCACAGTTTTCCACAGGTTGTAGCACATGATGATCGCGCCCAGCAGGAACAGGAGCCCGCCCAGCGTGCGCACCACATACATCGGGAATTTCGCCGCCACCGTGTCCGCGAAGGAGTTCACGAGATAGCCCTGCGCATCGACTTCGCGCCACATCAGGCCCTCCATGATCCCCGTCACCCACATCGAGGCCGCATAGAGCACGATCCCGATCGTCGCGAGCCAGAAATGCCAGCTCACAAGGCGCAGCGAATACAGGCCCTGTCGCTGCCAGAGCTTCGGCACCAGATAGTAGAGCGCGCCGAAAGTGATCATGCCGTTCCAGCCGAGCGCACCGGAATGCACATGCCCGATCGTCCAGTCCGTGTAATGCGACAGCGAGTTGACCGTCTTGATCGACATCATCGGCCCCTCGAAGGTCGCCATGCCGTAAAAGCCCACGGCCACCACCATCATGCGGATGATCGGATCGGTGCGCAGCTTGTCCCATGCGCCTGACAGCGTCATCAGACCGTTGATCATGCCGCCCCAGGACGGCATCCACAGCATGATCGAGAAGGTCATGCCCAGCGTCTGCGCCCAGTCCGGCAGCGCCGTGTAGTGCAGATGGTGCGGACCCGCCCAGATATAGAGGAAGATCAGCGCCCAGAAATGCATGATCGACAGCTTGTAGCTGTAGACCGGCCGCTCGGCCTGTTTCGGGATGAAGTAATACATCATCCCCAGGAACCCTGCGGTCAGGAAGAAGCCCACCGCGTTATGGCCGTACCACCACTGGATCATCGCCGATTGCACGCCCGACCAGACCGGCACCGACTTGCTGCCCCAGATCGAGACCGGGATCGCCATGTTGTTGACGATATGCAGCATGGCGACCGTCACGATGAAGGCAATGTAGAACCAGTTCGCCACATAGATATGCGGCTCGCGGCGGTTGATGATCGTGCCCATGAACACCAGCAGGAACGCAACCCAGACAATGGTCAGCCACAGATCGGCCACCCACTCGGGCTCGGCATATTCATTGCCCTGCGTCGAGCCCAGAACATAGCCCGTCGCCGCCATCAGGATGAAGAGTTGGTAGCCCCAGAACACGAACCACGCGAGCCCGCCGCCCCAGAGCCGCGCCGCCGAGGTCCGCTGCACCACATAGAAGGCCGTCGCGATCAGCGCGTTGCCACCAAAGGCAAAGATCACTGCCGACGTGTGCAGGGGACGCAGCCGGCCGAAATTCAGATAGCCTTCGGCCCAGACGAAATTCAGCTCGGGCCAGGTCAGCTGCGCGGCGATGAACACGCCCGCCAGAAAACCCACGACACCCCAGAGCGCGGTCGCGATCACGCCTGCGCGGACGGGACCGTCCATGTAGGTATTGGGGTCATGCACCACCGCCGGCTCGCCGATGCGGCGCAGCTGCCAGAAGAAGGTGAACGCCGCCGCGCCCATGATCAGCAGCATGTGGACCAGATACGCCTGATCACGCGCCAGGCTGGCTGCGACTGCGGCGAAAATCACCACAACCCCCAGAATGGCAAGCTTTATGTAATCCCACATTTCAAGATGTCCCTCGTTTCAGCCGCACTGGAATTCCGCTATCACGCACCGTGGCAGCTTTGGATGGTGCCTTTTGTCACGCCCTTGATATCACGACTTTGATACAGGTCAATTTTCGTTCCTCAAAGACTTGCGTCAGATCATCGCGGCGGGTGCGCATCCGGGGCATACTGGTCAGCATGATGACCCATGGAAAGGATCGCTGATGGCTTACAAATCCCTTGTCACCTTCGCCGCCACCACCGAGGGGCTCGGTGCATGGCTCGACACTTGCGCCGCACTCGCCGAGCAGTTCGACGCCCATCTCGAGATCTGTGCGCTCGGTGTCGATCTGACGCAGCATATGGGCATCTATCCCGGCGCGCCGGCGGCGATCTATACCGAAAGCCTCGATGCCGCGCGCGCCACCGCGGACAGTGTCGCCGAGGCCGCGCGCGCGCATCTGCGCGGGTCCACCGCCACCCTGCGCTGGAGCATCGACACCGCCATGCAATCGCTGGGCGCGCTGCATGTGCATGCAGGGCTCAAGGCGCGCTATGCCGATCTGGTCGTGCTGCCCCGTCCCTATGGCGACGGCCGCGGCGCCACGGATGAGGTGATCACCGAATCCGCGCTCTTCGATGGGGGCGCGCCGGTCCTGATCGTGCCGGAGGCAGGCGCCACGCTGCGGCCCTTCGACAAGATCGTGCTGGCCTGGGACCAGAGCGACGAGGCGATGCACGCCACCCGTGCCGCCCTGCCCCTGCTGCGCGATGCGCGCGAGGTCAATGTGGTGATCATCGACCCGCCCGTGCACGGGGCAGAGCGCTCCGATCCCGGCCGGCGGCTCACGCAGATGCTCGCGCGCCACGGCGCCGAGGTCGAGGTCTCGGTGCTCGCCCGCTCGCTGCCGCGCACCAGCGACATCCTGCGCCGCCATGCCATCGATCAGGACGCCGATCTGCTGGTCATGGGCGCCTATGGCCATTCGCGGCTGCGCCAGGCGATCCTGGGCGGCACGACGCGCGCGATGCTCGAGGAAACCACTCTGCCGGTGCTGATGGTGCACTAGCAGGCCGCTCGAGAAAGCCCCGCAACTGCCCGTTTTCAAGGAGGTAATCGGAAGACTGCCCCTCGCCGCGCCCCCCTCACACGCGCCTTCGGTCGGGCGTGGCCCTCGGCACGGCGATCAGACGGGGGAAGGGAACAGTTTGCCAGCCGGGCACTGCCCGGATTGCTTTTCCAGAAGCCTGCCAGATCATGGTGCGCCGCGCGGCACTCAGCCGAGCAACCCGCCATCCGAATCGTCGCCCGACTCTTCGAGCAGGCGGTCGAAATCGGGGATGGTGACCTGGCGCTTGCCCTCGGTCACGATCAGGCCTTCCTTGCGCAGTGTCGATATCTGCCGGCTCACCGTCTCAAGCGTCAGGCCCAGATATTCCGACATCGCCTCGCGCGTGAGCGGCAGATCGAAGCGCAGCGGCGCGCCCGGGCCGCGCAGATGCAACGAGGCGTCGCGCCGCGCGATGATGCACAGCAGGCTCGCGATCTTCTCGCGCGCGGTCTTGCGCCCCAGCAGCAGCATCCACTCGCGCGCGGAATCAAGCTCGTCCAGCGTCATCTCCAGAAGGCGCTGGCCGATATGCGGGGTGCGCAGCATCATTTCCTCGAAGGGCTTCTTGCGAAAGCAGCACAGCACCAGATCGGTCGCGGCATTCACGTCATAGCTCGAGGTCTCGCGCCCCGGCCGTCCCAGGAAATCCGACGGCAGCAACATCCCCACCATCTGGCGCCGCCCGTCTTCCATGGTCTGGCTGAGCGTGGCAATGCCCGTCACCACCGAGGCCACGAAATCCATCCTGTCACCCGACCAGACAATCGTCTGGCCCGCCTCGAAGCTGCGGTAATACTTGATCGCTTCAAGCTGCTCCAGCTCATCGGATTCACAGCGCGCACAGACCGCCTTGTGGCGGATCGGGCAGTCGCTGCATTCCTGCGGAAGATTTCGAGGTTGCGGGGTCACGCGCGTCATGTGATTTGATCTATGTCAAGGTTGAGACCTGTCTGGTTGAATTAACAGTAATCACATGGACCATGTAACGCAACTCTCACAGCTGGGACTTTTCGATGCGCGCGTGCCGCGCTACACAAGCTACCCGACTGCGACGAAATTCTCGCCCGATCTGACACCGGACCACTTCGCCGAATGGATCCGCCAGATCCCGCCGGGCAGCGACATCTCGCTCTATATCCATGTGCCCTTCTGTCGCCGGCTGTGCTGGTTCTGCGCCTGCCGCACGCAGGGCAGCACCTCGGACGGGCCGGTTCTGGCCTATCTCGACACGCTCCACGCCGAGCTTGCGCTCTTCGCAGAACTTCTGCCCGCAGATGTGCGGCTTGCGCGGCTTCACTGGGGCGGCGGCACGCCCACCATGATCCCCGCGCCGCAGATGCGCACGCTCGCCCGGCGCATCTTCGAGATCGCCCCGCTCGCCCCGGATGGCGAATTCTCGGTCGAGATCGACCCCAACGAGATCGACGCCGACCGCCTCGATGCGCTGGCCGAGATGGGCATGACCCGCGCCTCGATCGGCGTGCAGGATTTCAACCCCGAAATCCAGGCCATCATCGGCCGCGACCAGAGCTTCGAGATCACCATGCGGACTGTCGACGCGCTGCGCGCGCGCGGGGTGCGCAGCCTCAATGCCGATATCCTCTTCGGCCTGCCCCACCAGACCCCGCGCCGCATCGGCGAGACGGTCCAGAAGCTGCTGACGCTCACCCCCGACCGCGTCGCGCTCTATGGCTACGCGCATGTGCCCTGGATGGCCCGACGCCAGCAGATGATCCCCTCGAACACGCTCCCGCGCCCCGAGGAACGGCTCGATCTGTTCGACACGGCGCGGCGGCTGTTTCTCTGGGACGGCTATGACGAGATCGGCATCGACCATTTCGCCCGCCCCCATGACAGCATGTCCGAGGCCGCGCGCACGGGCCGGCTGCGGCGCAATTTCCAGGGTTATACCGATGACACCGCCCCGACCCTTGTCGGGCTCGGCGCCTCGTCGATCTCGCGCTTCCCGCAGGGCTATGCGCAGAACGCCCCGGCCACGGCCCAGTGGAAAAAGGCCATCCATGCCGGCGCACTGGCCACTGTGCGCGGGCATGCCTTCACCCGCGAGGATCGCTGGCGCGCCCGCGCGATCGAGGCGCTGATGTGCGACTTCCATGTCTCGCGGCACGAGCTGGTCTCCGGGTTCGGCGCCGACCCGGCCGCGGTCGAGGCCGTCTTCGATCAGGCCGCCGAGCAGTTCGGCGAATTCATCATCTGCGATCCGACGGGCCTGTCGATCCCGATGGCCGGACGCCCGCTCACGCGCATGATCGCGGCAAGCTTCGATGCCTATGCGATCGAATCACACGGCCACAGCCCCGCGATCTGACCGATCGGCACTTCGGCCACGCCGCGCAACGGCAGGATGCGCGCCCCGCAACAAAGGATCCTTGGCGGCTGCGCGCATGGGGGCT
>SLKB01000279.1 GCA_007134805.1 Paracoccaceae bacterium | reverse complement strand
GCGCCCGCGGCGATCGCGCGCGCGATCCCGGCGAATTTCGGCACCAGCAGCAGCGCGAGCGTCGCAAGGAACGGCCACAGGGCCGCAGGCTCGACATGCACCGCGCCCGAGCCAAACAGCAGCACCAGCCCCAGCCAGACGGGTGCGGAAAGATAGCTCTGGATGCCCGCGGCCAGATGCAGCCGGCTGACAAGGCGCAGCCGGGGCGCGCCGAGCAGGCGGAGATGCTGCAGATTGCCCTGCGCCCAGCGCCGGTCACGGCGCAGATGCTCGGCGATGGTCTCGGGCGTGTCCTCGAAACTGCCGCGGCTGTCGGGGTCGATGCGCACATGCCAGCCCGCGCGGCACAGGAAGGCGGCCTCGACAAAATCATGGCTGAGGATCTGCCCGCCCATCGGCGCGCGCCCGGGCAGGTCGGGCAGATGCGCGACCTCGCGGAAGGCCGCGATGCGGATGAGCGCGTTATGGCCCCAGAAATTGCCGCTCCCGCCGCTCAGCCGCGCAAGCCCGCCGGTGAAGACCGGACCGCAGAGCCGCGCCGAGAGCCGGTTGAGCGCGGCGAAACGGCTTTGCGTCCCCGCGCGCAGCCGGATCGCGGACTGGATGAGACCCACGCGCGGCTCGGCCTGCATGCGCGCGCGCATCCCGCGCAGCCGCTCGGCAGAGAAGCCGCTATCGGCGTCGAGCACCAGCATCGTCTCGAACCCGGCGCCATGGCGACCCAGCCAGTCGCGCAGATTGCCGGGCTTGCGCCCGATCGCGTGCGCCCGGTTGCGATAGGTGATCTGGCTGCCAAGCGGGGCGAAGACGGCCTTTTCACGCGCGCGGGCTGCTGGATCGGACGTGTCGGAGAGCATGAAGATGCGGCACGAGCCGTCCTGCCCGGTCGCCTCAAGTCCGGCGATGAGCGCGCGGGCGCGCGCGGCGACTGGCTCTGGCGGCTCGCCGCAGATGAGCCAGAGCACGGCGCAGGGCGCAGGCTCAGCCGCGATGGTGGCGGGCGCGGCGGGGGCCCTGCGCCGCAGCCCCGGCAGGACCGTGAGCGCCGCAGCCGAGATCCAGACGGCGTTCAGTGCAAAGAGCCCCAGCGCCAGCGCGCTCAAGGCCGGGTGCGTTGCATCCGTGTCGATGCCCCGCCAGAGCGCCCAGACGAGAAGCGCAGTCGCCCCGAGCGTGCCCGCGACGAAACCGGACCGCACTGTGCGATATCTCATGACTTGCCCCCGACAGGTGGCCAGATGCGCGAGAACACTCCGTCCCGCTTCCAGGCATGCTGGAGTGCTGCGGCGATATGCACGAGGATCAGCGCGACGAGCACGAAACGCGCATTGCGGTGGATCGTCTGCGCTGTCTCGGCCAGCGAGTCGGAGCGTGGCACGAAGGAGGGCACGCCCAGGGCATCGAGCATCTCGATCGGGAAGCCACCGGCGCGCACGCGCACATAGCCGCTGATCGCCATGACCATGAGCATCCCGTAGAGCGCCACATGCGCTGCGCGGGCCGCGCGCACCTGCCAGTCGGGCATCGTGGCTGGCATGGCCGGGGTTGGAGTGGCAAGGCGCCAGGCGATTCGCACCAGCACCAGCGCAAGGATGATCACGCCGGTGTTCTTGTGCAGGATGAAGAGAAGGTCCTGCGTGCTCCGCGAGAGCCCCTCCTGCACCATGATCCCGCCAATCGGCAGCGTTGCAAGCACCATCAGCGCGACGATCCAGTGCAGCGACCGGGTCAGGGCAGAATAACGGCGCGGCGCGAGTGTGTCTGACATGGCGGGTTTCCTGAAGGCAAGCTACGTCTCAGACGATCAGCTAGGCTTTTGCGGCGAAAGGCAAGATAGCCGGCGCAATTGCGCGAATCCTTGCCGTTGCCGTGTTGAAATGGCGGGCAGAAGCCTATCTGCCCAAGCCATGTCGGATGTCACGGTGCAGATGCGGGCTCAGGACCCGGGGTGGGTCATGCTGCGGCTTAGCGTGGCAACGCTGTTGCTGTTTCTGGTGCTGATCCAGCCCAATCACCCGCAAGCGATGACCTGGGGCGCGCTGCGGCTCTTCCCGCTGGAATTGCCGGTGATCCTTGCGGGGCTGGTCGCGCTGGGGCCGGGCTGGGCAGGGCGCGTGGGGCGGGGGTTGCTGGTTGTGGCGCTGGTCGCGCTGGTGGTCATCAAGCTTGCGGACTTCGTGACCTTCATCGCCTTCAACCGGGGTTTCAATCTGGTAACCGACTACAATCTGGTGCCAGCGGCCTTCGGGCTTGCGCAGGGCAGTCTGGGGCCCGTGCTGGTCTGGATCGCGCTGATCACGGTGCCGGTGATGCTGCTCATCCTTGCGGTCGCGCTGTGGTGGGCGACGGGGGTCTGGTCGCATCTGACTTCGGACGTACCCCTGCGGCTGCCCGCGGGTACGCGCCTGCGGCGCGGCGCGGGGCTTCTGGTGATCCCGCTTGCCGCGGTCGCCGTGGTCGAGATCGGCAAGGCGCGCGGCGCGTGGTCGGTGCCTGCCCCCGTGGCCGAGTGGATCCCCGGCGCGGCCTTCACGGCGCGCGTGGGGGTGGAGCGTGTGGCCCAGGTGCGCGACACCCGCGCCGATCTTGCGCACTTCCGTGCCGCGGCCGAGTCCGACCCGATGTCCAGGGCCTCGCCGCTGTTCGACCTTCTGGGGGATCGCGACCTGATCCTTGTCTACGTCGAAAGCTACGGCCGGTCGAGCTTCGACAACCCGCTCTACCGCCCCACCCATGTCGGCTCCCTGCGCGAGATCGAGGCCGATCTGGCCGCGCGCGGGCTTGCCATGCGCTCTGGCTGGTCGCGCGCGCCGATGGTCGGCGGGCAGAGCTGGCTCGCGCATGGCTCGGTCGCCTCGGGGATGTGGCTTGATACGCAGGGCCGCTACCGGGCGCTTCTGTCGAGCACGCGCCGGACGCTCTTGCATTACGCGCAGGAGCACGGGCTGCGTACGGTCGCGGTCAAGCCTGCGCATGTGCTGCCCTGGCCGGAAGGCGATTATTTCGGCTTTGATGCGATCTACAACGCGGCCGATCTGGGCTATCAGGGCGAGCCCTTCAACTGGGTCACGATGCCCGACCAGTTCACCATGACCGCGCTCGACCGGCTGGAGCGCGGCGCGGCGCAGGGCACGCGCACCCCGATCCTTGCGCAAGTGGCGCTGGTCTCCTCGCACGCGCCCTGGACCCCGATCCCGCCGCTGATCGACTGGGACGAGGTGGGCGACGGGTCGATCTTCAGCCAGTGGGCGAATGAGGGCGACCCGCCCGAAGTCGTCTGGCGCGATCATGACCGGGTGCGCGACCAGTTCCGGCAGGCGGTCGATTATTCGTTGCAGGTCATCGGGTCCTGGGCCGCGCGCCACGCCGAGGATCCGCCGCTGCTGATCATGCTCGGCGATCATGAGCCGGCAGGGTTCGTGGCCGGGGTCCCGGGGGCGGATGTGCCGATCCATGTGATCGGGCCTGAGGATCTGGTCGCCCGCTTTGCCGATCTGGGCTGGAGCGAGGGCATGGTGCCGGACCCTGATCTGGCCGTGATTCCGATGGATGCGCTGCGCGACACGCTGCTGCGAGCGCTTGGCTCGGGCGCGCCGTGAGCAGGCTGCGCGCGCTGGGGCCATGGGTGCGCGCAGGCGTGACACTGGGCGTGCTGGGCGCGCTGGTCCATTTTCTGGGCAGCGCCGAGATCGTGAGCGCGCTCGCGGCCGCCGATCCGCGCTGGATCGCGCTGTCGGCGCTTGCGCTGAGCGCGCAGATCGTGCTCTCGGCGCTGCGGTGGCAGGTGACGGCGCGCGCGCTCGGGATCGTGATCGGGCGCGGGCGGGCAGTGCAGGAATACTATCTGTCGGTGCTGGGCAATGCGCTCTTGCCGGGTGGCGTTCTGGGCGATCTGGGCCGGGTGATGCGGATGCGCGCGCATGCGGGGCTCGCCGGGGCCGCGCGTTCGGTGGTGATCGAGCGGCTGGCGGGGCAGGTCGCGCTGCTGGCGCTGGTGGGATGTGGCGCGCTTGTGTGGTTCTGGCCGGCGAGTGCGCTGCACGCGACGCTCGGAGGGGTCTTCGGTCTGGGGGCCGTGCTTGGCATGCGCGTCGCGCGGCCGGGTGGCGGGGTGATCGGGCGCATGATTGCGCTCTTGCACCGCGCGTGGGTGGCCGATGGGATCTGGCGCGCGCAGACCTGGCTGAGCGTGGCGATCCTTGGCTGCAACATCGCGGCCTTCTGGGCAGCCGCGCAGGCAGTGGGGGTGAGCCTTGGGGTTGGGGCCAGCCTCTATCTGCTGCCGCTGACCTTGCTCGCCATGCTGGTGCCGATCACAGTGGCGGGCTGGGGGCTGCGCGAGGGGGCGGCAGCACTTCTGTGGCCGCTGGCCGGGGTGGCGCCCGCGCTGGCCGTCGCTGCAAGCATCGTCTTTGGCGCAAGCGCGCTTCTTGCCGCGCTGCCGGGGCTTGTGGGGCTTGCGCGGCGCGCCCCGCAGGGCTGATCCTGCGGCTGTGGCAGGATTTCGCACTGTAAGTCTAAATTTACACTTGCACGACTCGAAGCTGGCAGGCAAAGTTGACAGATGTCTGTGAGCGAACATCATACCGCCGCCGTTCCGCGCCCTGCCGCGATGCTGGAGCTGATCAAGCCGATCACCTGGTTTCCGCCGATGTGGGCCTATCTGTGCGGCATCGTCTCGGTCGGGGTCTGGCCCGAAAGCTGGGCGCTGGTGCTCTTGGGCGTGCTGCTTGCCGGCCCCATTGTCTGCGGCATGAGCCAGGCCGCGAATGACTGGTGCGACCGGCATGTGGACGCGATCAACGAGCCGCATCGCCCGATCCCCTCGGGGCGCATCCCGGGGCGCTGGGGGCTCTATATTGCGCTCATGATGTCGGTGCTTGCGCTGGCCGTGGGCTGGCAGCTGGGGCCCTGGGGCTTTGGCGCGACTGTGGTGGGCGTCGCTGCCGCCTGGGCCTATTCGGCCGAGCCGGTGCGCGCCAAGCGGTCGGGCTGGTGGGGGCCGGGGCTTGTGGGGTTGAGCTACGAGACCCTGCCATGGTTCACAGGTGCTGCCGTGATCGCCGCAGGCGCGCCGCGCTTCGAGATCGTGGCGATTGCAGTCCTGTACGGTCTGGGCGCGCATGGCATCATGACGATCAATGATTTCAAGGCGATCGAGGGAGATCGTCAGATGGGGCTCCGCTCGCTCCCGGTGACGCTGGGGCCGATCCATGCGGCGACCGTGGCGGGCACGGGCATGATCATGGCGCAGCTCATCGTGGTCTGCCTGCTGGTGATCTGGGGCGCGCCCGTCCATGCGGCGGTGATCGCGCTGGGGATCGCAGTGCAGGTCTGGGCGTTCAATCGCTGGCGGCAGGACCCCGCGCGGCTCGCGCCCTGGTTCAACGGCACCGGCGTCGGCCCCTATGTGCTGGGCATGATGGTCGCGGCGTTTGCGCTGCGGGGGCTGGGCGCATGAGCCTGTCCTGGGGGCAGATCTTCCGGCTGGGGCTGGTGCAGGCCTGTCTGGGCGCGATCGTGGTGTTGATGACCTCGACGCTCAACCGGCTGATGGTGGTCG
>SLKB01000030.1 GCA_007134805.1 Paracoccaceae bacterium | reverse complement strand
TTCTTGCCGCTGTCACTGGCTTGGGTCGTGGTCGTGGCGTTCCTTGCAAAGTTCGAAGTGTTGGGCGGCTTCTGGGCCCGCTGGGCCGTGGGGGCGTGAGCGATGGGTGAGGCAGCAGAGCGCATCATGCTCGCGCAATTGCGGCAGTTTCGCGAAGACCTCGGCCGGTTGAGCATGCAATTCGGCGTGGTCGACGCGGAATATGACGAGTTGGAACGCCAGTTGCACGGCCACAAGACGATGATGTTCGGATTGCGCGCCGTCATCGGACAGATCGACAAGCGCGTCGAACTTCTCGAGGCAAAGATCGGAGGGTGAAGCATGGGTTTCGATTGGAACCGCACCATCAAGTACACGCTGATGACCGATTTCATCAAGGGTTTCGGTCTGGGCATGCGCTATTTCGTGGCCCCGAAACCGACACTGAACTACCCGCATGAGAAAGGCCCGCTGAGTCCGCGCTTCCGGGGCGAGCATGCGCTGCGCCGGTACCCCAACGGGGAAGAGCGGTGCATCGCCTGCAAGCTCTGCGAGGCGATATGCCCGGCGCAGGCGATCACCATCGACGCCGAACCGCGCGAGGACGGCTCGCGCCGGACCACGCGCTACGATATCGACATGACAAAATGCATCTATTGCGGCTTTTGTCAGGAAGCCTGTCCGGTGGATGCGATTGTCGAGGGGCCAAATTTCGAATTCGCGACCGAGACTCGGGAAGAGTTGTTCTACGACAAGGAAAAGCTTCTGGAAAACGGCGAGCGCTGGGAAAGCGAGATCGCGCGCAATCTGGAAATCGACGCGCCTTATCGTTAATCCGGTACCAGAGCAGACGACAGACGCCGGGGCAGCCCGGCAGGGACAGAAGGAAGGCCGAGCGTCATGGGGATCGCCGATATCACATTCTACGCCTTTGCGGTCACGTTGCTGGGTGCCGGTTTTCTGGTAACGATCGCGCGCAATCCGGTGCATTCGGTTCTGTGGTTGATCCTTACCTTCCTGTCGGCTGCGGGCATGTTCGTGCTGCTGGGCGCCGAATTCATCGCGATGCTGCTGATCATTGTCTATGTGGGGGCGGTCGCGGTGCTGTTCCTCTTTGTCGTGATGATGCTCGATATCGATTTCGCCGCGCTGAAAGGCGAGATGGCGCGATATTTCCCCATCGCCGGGCTTGTGGGACTGGTGCTTCTGATGCAGATGGCGCTTCTGTTCGGGTCGTGGCAGGAAGCCGACGGCGCGGCAGCGCTGCGCCAGGCGCCCACACCGGATCTCGATGAGGTGCACAACACCAAGGCCTTGGGCATGATCATCTATGATCAGTATTTTCTGCTGTTCCAGGTCGCGGGTCTGATCCTGCTCGTGGCAATGATCGGAGCCATCGTGTTGACCTTGCGCCACCGCAAGGACATCAAGCGTCAGAACGTCATCGCGCAGATGCATCGCGATCCGGCCAAGGCGATGGAGTTGAAGGATGTGAAGCCGGGCCAGGGTCTCGGCTGACAAGCCCGCGGGGGCTGAGGACAGAAAGAGGGCGCGCAAACACGCCCCACACCAATTGGCACGAGGGGGCCTCATGGTTGGACTTGAACATTACCTGACAGTTGCGGCGGCACTGTTCGTCATCGGCATCTTCGGGATCTTCCTGAACCGCAAGAACATCATCATCATCCTGATGTCGATCGAGTTGATGCTGTTGTCTGTCAATATCAACCTGATCGCGTTCTCGGCCTTCCTGAACGATCTGGTCGGGCAGGTCTTTACCATGTTCGTGCTGACCGTGGCTGCAGCCGAGGCGGCGATCGGGCTTGCGATCCTCGTGTGCTTCTTCCGCAACCGTGGCACGATTGATGTCGAAGACGTCAATGTGATGAAAGGCTGATCCCGATGGCGGTAACTGTTCTTCTTGCGCCGCTTCTGGGGGCGATCATTGCAGGGCTCTTCTGGCGGGTGATCGGTGAGCGCCCGGCGCAGATCGTGGCGACCGCGCTTCTGTTCCTCTCGGCCTTCCTGTCCTGGGTGATCTTTCTCACGCATGACGGCTCGGTGCAGCAGATCACGCTGATGCGCTGGATCGATTCCGGCGCGCTGGTGGGTGACTGGGCGATCCGGCTCGACCGGTTGACAGCAGTGATGCTGATCGTGATCACCACTGTCGCGGCGCTCGTGCACCTGTATTCCTTCGGCTACATGGCGCATGACGACAATTTCCACGAGGACGAGAGCTACCGCCCGCGCTTCTTCGCGTATCTGTCGCTCTTCACCTTTGCCATGCTGATGCTGGTGACGGCCGACAACCTCGTTCAGTTGTTCTTCGGCTGGGAAGGGGTGGGGCTTGCGTCCTACCTGCTGATCGGCTTCTATTTCCGCAAGCAGAGCGCCGGCGCCGCTGCAATGAAGGCGTTCATCGTCAACCGCGTGGGTGACATGGGGCTGATCCTCGCGCTGATGGTGATCTTCTTCCTGGTCGACTCGATCCAGTATGACGACTTTTTTGCAGCCGTGCCGGAACTGGCCGAAACAGATGTGCGCTTCCTGTGGACTGACTGGAACGCGGCCAATCTGATCGCCTTCCTGTTGTTTGTGGGCGCGATGGGCAAATCGGCGCAGCTTTTCCTGCACACCTGGTTGCCCGATGCGATGGAAGGTCCGACACCGGTCTCGGCGCTGATCCACGCCGCGACCATGGTCACGGCCGGCGTCTTCCTGGTGGCACGCATGTCACCCTTGATGGAATACACGCCCCAGGTGATGGAGTTCGTCGTCTTCATCGGCGCCATGACCGCATTCTTTGCCGCAACAGTGGGTCTCGTGCAGAACGACATCAAGCGCGTCATCGCCTATTCGACCTGTTCGCAGCTCGGCTTCATGTTCGTCGCTGCGGGCGTGGGCGTCTATTCGGTCGCCATGTTCCACCTGCTGACGCATGCCTTCTTCAAGGCGATGCTGTTTCTTGGCGCGGGCTCGGTCATCCACGGGATGCATCATGAGCAGGACATGCGCAATTACGGCGGGCTGAAAGACAAGCTGCCCTATACCTTCTACGCCATGCTGATCGGGACGCTTGCGATCACGGGCGTGGGTATTCCGCTCACGATGATCGGGTTTGCCGGGTTTGTATCAAAAGACGCGATCATCGAATCGGTCTTTGCGTCGGGCACGACATATGCGTTCGCGATTCTCGTTCTGGCGGCCTTCATGACGAGCTTCTACAGCTGGCGGCTGATGTTCCTGACCTTCTGGGGCGAACCGCGCGGCGACAAGCACACGCATGAGCACGCCCATGAAAGCCCGCAGACCATGCTGATCCCGCTTGCCGTGCTGGCTGTGGGTTCGGTGCTGGCGGGGATGGTGTTCTACGGGCCGTTCTTCGGCTCGACCGAGCAGGTGCGCGCGTATTTCGGCGCGGCGATCTTCATGGCAGAGGACAATGATCTTGTGAGCCTAGCGCATTACGTGCCCGGCTGGGTCAAGGTCTCGCCCTTCATCGCGATGCTCGCCGGGCTGGGGCTGGCGTGGCTTTTCTACATCCGCGACACATCCCTTCCGGGGCGGCTGGCGGCGACCTTCCCCGGCGCCTATCAGTTCATCCTCAACAAATGGTATTTCGACGAGATCTACGAGTTCGCCTTTGTGCGTCCCGCGAAATACATCGGCGAGTTCCTCTGGAAAAAAGGTGACGGCAAGGTGATCGATGGCGGCATCAACGGGCTGGCCATGGGGATCGTGCCGTTCTTTACCCGGCTTGCAGGGCGCGCGCAGTCGGGCTTCGTCTACCACTACGCCTTTGCCATGGTGCTGGGGATCCTCGTGATCGTGACCTTCGTGACGCTGGCCGGAGGATCGAACTGATGCTGAACCTCCTGTCCATAATCACCTTCACCCCGGCGATTGCGGCCGCGATCCTCGCGATCTTCCTGCGCGGAGAGGATGAGGCCGCGCAACAGAACGCCAAATGGGTGGCGCTGGTTGCGACGGTTGCGACTTTCGCGGCCTCGCTCATACTCCTGATCGGCTTCGATCCGCAGGACACTGGCTTCCAGTTCGTCGAGGAACATGACTGGATCATGGGCTTCACCTACAAGATGGGGGTGGATGGGATCTCGATCCTGTTCGTGATGCTTACGACCTTCCTCATGCCCATCACCATCGGCGCCTGCTGGAACGTGACGCATCGGGTCAAGGACTACATGATCGCCTTCCTGCTTCTGGAGACCCTGATGATCGGTGTCTTCACGGCGCTCGATCTGGTGCTCTTCTATCTGTTCTTCGAGGCGGGTCTGATCCCGATGTTCCTGATCATCGGGATCTGGGGCGGCAAGGACCGAATCTATGCAGCCTTCAAGTTCTTTCTCTACACGTTCCTCGGCTCGGTGCTGATGCTGGTTGCGATGATCGCGATGTATGTCGATGCCGGCACCACCGACATTCCGACATTGCTGGACCATCAGTTCAGCACCGAGACGATCAGCCTAGCTGGTTGGCAGATCATCGGCGGCATGCAGTCGCTGCTGTGGCTGGCCTTCTTCGCAAGCTTCGCGGTCAAGATGCCGATGTGGCCTGTCCACACCTGGCTGCCCGATGCGCATGTGCAGGCGCCCACCGCGGGATCGGTCATTCTGGCCGCCGTGCTGCTGAAGATGGGCGGCTATGGCTTCCTGCGGTTTTCGTTGCCGATGTTCCCGGTGGCGAGCGATATCTTCGCACCGCTCGTGCTGTGGCTTTCGGCGATCGCGATCGTCTATACCTCGCTTGTCGCGCTGATGCAGACCGACATGAAGAAGCTCATCGCCTATTCCTCGGTGGCACATATGGGCTTTGTGACCATGGGGATCTTCGCGGCGAACCAGCAAGGCGTCGATGGGGCAATTTTCCAGATGATCAGCCACGGCTTCATCTCGGGCGCGCTCTTCCTTGCAGTGGGCGTGATCTATGATCGGATGCACACGCGCGAGATCGCGGCCTATGGCGGGCTCATCAACCGGATGCCGGTCTATGCGGCCGTGTTCCTGCTCTTTACCATGGCCAATGTTGGTCTGCCGGGCACGAGCGGCTTCGTGGGCGAGTTTCTGACCTTCATGGGCGTCTATCAGGTTAACACATGGGTTGCCTTCTTCGCGGCGACCGGGGTGATCCTCTCGGCGGGCTATGCGCTCTGGCTCTACCGGCGGGTGGTTATGGGTGAGTTGATCAAGGAATCGCTCAAATCCATGAAGGATATGGACCGCCGCGAGAAAGGTCTGATCGCGCCGCTTGTCGTGATGACCCTGCTTCTCGGCGTCTATCCCGCGCTCGTCACTGATATCATCGGCCCTTCGGTCTCGGCACTGGTCGAGGGGCATACGCTGGCGTTGCAGGCCCATGAGGCCGCCACGCAGATTGCACAGAACTGAAAGGTCCCGCGATGATCGCAGCAGATCTGAACACGGCCCTGCCCGAGATTCTCCTCGCCCTCTTTGCCATGGCTGCGTTGATGGTCGGCGTCTATGGCGGCAAGGACAAGCTCGCAGAGCCGATCCTCTGGGCGACGGCTGCGCTGATGGTGCTGCTGGCCATCTTTGCGGGTTCCAAGGGGCTCGAGGCGCG
>SLKB01000305.1 GCA_007134805.1 Paracoccaceae bacterium | reverse complement strand
TTGGTGGAGCCAAGCGGGATCGAACCGCTGACCTCTTGAATGCCATTCAAGCGCTCTCCCAACTGAGCTATGGCCCCACGCCCCCGCACATCGGTGCGAGTAGCAGCCTCTTACGAAAGTGCCGTGCGCAACGCAACAGGAAAAAGACCCGCGCGCTGCGTGTCAGTCCTCTTCATCGGAGGCGACATCGGCCAGATCGTCGAGGGCGACCGTATCCTCGTCATCATCCTCAAGCAGATCGTCATCGACTTCGACATTGTCATCATCATCGACCAGCAGATCGTCGTCTTCCGTCTTCGGAGCGGGCTTGGGCTTCGATTTCGCGACCACGTCTTCGTTGCGCCGATCATTGTGATCGTGCGGGACAACCTTGCCGGTATAAGGGCTCACGATCGGGTCGCGGTTCAGATCGTAGAAGCGTTTCCCTGTTTCCGGGCAGACGCGTTTCACGCCCCATTCGGGATTGGACATTGCAAATTCCTCGTTGGCGGGCTTTTCTTCAAGCCCCGTGCCGTGCCATAACTGCGCGGGCCTGTAAAGGCCCTCCGCGTGCCCTCTGACGCGGCTGTGCGTGACATTTCGCGTGACGCGCGGCCCTGATTACCAGTGCAGGACCTGATGCCAGACACGATCACGCTCGACAGCCTGCCCCACATCCCGATCGCCCTGCGGCCCGTGGCGCGTGCGCGCAGCCTCAGCTTGCGCGTCTCGAGCCTTGACGGACAGGTGACGCTGTCGATGCCCGCGCGCCTGCCCAGACGCGAGGCGCTGGCCTTCCTGCACAGCAAGGAGGCCTGGCTTCAGGCCGCCCTCGCGCGGGTGCCCGCGCGCGTGGCCCCCGCGCCGGGGCAAGCGATCCTGCTGCGCGGCGAGATGCGTCGGATCGTGGCCGCGCCCGTGCGCCGAATCCGCGAGGCGCCGGGTGAAGTGCAGATCCCCGAGACGCGCGCCGCGCAGGCGCAGGCGCAGCTTGCCGCCTATCTCAAGGCCTCCGCGCGCGCCGCGCTCGTGCCCGCGGCCGAAGGCTATGCGCGCGCGCTGCGCCGGCCGATCACGGCGATCAGCCTGCGCGACACGCGCTCGCGCTGGGGATCATGCACCGCGCAGGGGCGGCTCATGTTCTCCTGGCGTTTGATCATGGCCCCGCCGCGCGTGCTTGACTATGTTGCCGCCCATGAGGTCGCGCATCTGGCGCATATGGACCATTCGCGCGCCTTCTGGGACTGCGTGGCGGGCCTGATGCCCGACTATCGCGAGCCCCGCGCCTGGCTGCGCGGTCATGGCGCCGAGCTGCACCGCTACTGCTTCACCGCGCGCCCCACGGCTGAAAGCGGGTAGCGCTCAAGCACGTCATATTCCGCCCCGCTGCGGCGCAGATGCGAGCGGAAGAGCGCGATATGATGCGCCGCAAAGGGCCCTGCGCGGAATTGCGCATCGCGTGCGACGGCCAGTTCCAGCTCGGCCTGATCGAAGCTGCCCGGCGTCAGATAGGACAGCGTGACATGCGGGATGTAGCGGCGCGGCTCGGGCTCGAAGCCGGCGCGCCGCACGAGATTGGTGAGCTTCTGGTGCAGCTGCGCAAGCTCGGGCGTGAGCCGCACCTGCGCGTGCAGATTATGCGCGCGCCCCTTCCCGAAAAGGCCCAGGCCCGCGATCTCGAGCTGCAGATCGGGCATGTGCAGGCGCCCGAGTTCCTGATCGAGCTCGTCGAGCTGGGCATGGGTCGCATTGCCCAGAAAGACCAGCGTGATGTGGAAATACTCGGGCGGGAGCCGGCGTTTGACCGGCATCAGATATTGTTGCAGCACGAGCTGGCTGCGGATCTCCTGGGGCAGTTCAAGGCCGATGAAGGCGCGGATCATGGCACGCGTCCCTAGGCGGGGCCGAAGACTTCGACGACATCATAGAGCACTGGCTCGAAGCGCGAACACATCTGCGCGATGGCGCGGTTGCGCCTGCGCATCTCCTCGCTGCGCAGCATCGCCTGGAAATCGCCCCGGTCGCGCCAGCGCGAATAGGCCGCGATCCGGGTCTGGGCGTCATTGACATGCAGCGCGCCGCTCAGAAAGCCCGGCTGGTGTCGGATGAAATCGCGGTAGGCGTCCTGCAATGCCTCGAGCACGTCCGAGCATGTCCCCGGCGTCAACTCGAAGGTGGTGATGACAGTCTGGCACTCGGCCTCGGTGGTGATCTGCATATGCGGCCCCTCCTGCCCGGCCATGGTGACGCAAACCAGCGGCGATGCCAAGCCTGCACGCGCGCCGCCCGAGGATCAGTCCTTCCCCAGACTGGCCATCAGACGGGCCTTTTCGCCATGGTCACGCGGGTCCGACAGGGCCTCGGCCAGCGCCTCGAGCGTGGCGATGGAATGGGCGGCGCGAAACGTGTCGACATGGGGCAGCATCGCGCGCACGCCGCGGGCGCGCGGCGCGAAACTGTCCCAGCGCAGCAGCGGGTTGAGCCAGATCAGCCGGCGCGAGGACAGCTGCAACCGCTGCATCTCGGCGCCCAGAAGCGCGGGGTCATCGCGGTCCAGCCCGTCCGAGATCAGAAGCACCACAGCCCCCTGCCCCAGAACCCGGCGTGACCAGCCGACATTGAAGGCGCGCAGGCAGGCCCCGATTCGCGTGCCCCCCTGCCAGTCCTGCGCCTCTGCCCCGGCGGCGTTGAGGGCTGCATCGACATCGCGGGTGCGCAGATGGCGGGTGATGTTCGTCAGCCGCGTGCCGAAGGTGAAGGCATGCACCTTCGCCCAGCCCTGCCCCTGCCGATTGGCCACTGCATGGACGAAATGCAGCACCATGCGCGAATACTGCGCCATCGAGCCCGAGATGTCGCACAGCACCACCAGCGCGGGCCAGCGCGTGCGCGGGCGGCGGCGCGCGATCTGCGTGATCTCGCCGCCCTGGCGGATCGCGCGGCGAAACGTGCCCCGCCAGTCCGGGTGGCGCCCGCGCGGATCGGCCCCCATCCGCCGCGTGGCGATGGGTTTGACCGGCAGCGACAGCCGCGCCAGCATCCGCCGCGCCTGCGCCATCTCGACGGTCGACATCTGCTCGAAATCGAGCGTGCGCAGCCGCTCCGTGGCCGAGGCAGTCTGCGAGGCATCGATCTGGATCTCGGGATCTTCCTCGCCCGGTGGCCGCGCGGGCAGATCGGGGGCAGCGGCCGCGTCCAGAAGCGCCTCGGCCGCGCGCCGCGCCGCGTCCTCGGCCGCCTTTTCTTCCGAGACATTGCGGATCGCGGGCAGCATCAGCGACATCATGTGCTCAAGATAGCGCGGGTCGCGCCAGTAGAGCCGGAAGATCTGGTTGAAGACCTGCCGTTCCTCGGGCCGGTTCACGAAGACCGAATGCAGCACCCAGTAGAAATCGGCCTTGCGCTCGAACCCCGCCGCCGCCACCGCCGAAATCGCCGTCTGCACCCGCCCCGGCCCGATCGGCAGCCCCGCCCGGCGCAGCGCGCGCGCGAAATGGGTGATGTTGTCGACAAGCTTTCCATCCTCGGGCAAGGGCAGCTCGGCATAAACCGGCATGGCTAGGCCCCCCGCCCCGCACCGCTCCTCATGCCGGCTCCAGCGACTGACGCGCCTCGGTGAGGATCTTCTGCGCCTCCATCCCCTGCAGGCGCGCGATGTCGTCCTGATATTTCAGGATCGCGCCCAGCGTGTCGGCGATCACCTCGGGCGAAAGCTCCAGCACATCGAGCGCCAGCAGGCATTTCGCCCAGTCGATGGTCTCGGCGACACCGGGTTTCTTGAACAGGTCCTCGCTGCGCAGCCGCTGGACGAAGGCCACGACCTCGCGCGACAGCGTCTCGGAGGCTTCGGGCGCGCGGGCGTTCAGGATCTCCAGCTCGCGCGTGAAGCTGGGGTAATCGACCCAGTGATACAGGCAGCGGCGCTTGAGCGCGTCATGGACCTCGCGCGTGCGGTTCGAGGTCAGGATCACGATCGGCGGCTCGGCCGCCTTGATCGTGCCAAGCTCGGGGATCGTGACCTGATAATCCGACAGCGCTTCCAGCAGGAACGCCTCGAACGGCTCGTCCGTGCGGTCGATCTCGTCGATCAGCAGCACCGGCGGCCCGCCCGGCTGGGGGCGCATCGCCTGCAGCAGCGGGCGCTCGATCAGGTATTCGGGGCCAAAGAGCTGGTCCTTGAGCGCGACCTTCTCGCCGCTCGCCTCGCCCGCGCGGATGGCAAGCATCTGGGCTGCGAAATTCCACTCATAGACGGCCGCGGCCGTATCGAGCCCTTCATAGCATTGCAGCCGGATCAGCCGGCGCCCGAGCGCCTGCGCGACGGCGCGCGAGATTTCGGTCTTGCCGGTGCCGGGCTCACCTTCGAGGAAGATCGGACGCCCCAGGCGCAGCGCAAGGAAGACCACCGTCGCGAGCGGCCGATCCGAGATATAGGATTGTTGCGACAGCATCTCCTGCACGGAATCAATGCTGAGGTGATCTTCCGCCATGGCCCCTCCCGGCTTGTCTTTCGCCAAGCTGACCCGCGCCGCCGGGCAGGTCAAGCCTGCCGCGCGCTGCTTGCGACGAAAGGACAGCAGGGGCGCGCCCATACGCATCTGTGACCACCGGTCGCGCAGGCGCGCGGCGAGAGAGGCTTTGCCAAGCGATCGCGATGCGCTAAAAGCTAGTCATGATCGTAGAACTCGGACATTTCGCCCTCATCCTCGCCTTCGCGGTCGCGCTGGCGCAGGCTGTCATTCCACTGGTCGGCGCCCACAAGGGCTGGCGCGACTGGATGGTTGTCGCAAACCCCATGGCCACTGTGCAGTTCCTGCTGCTCGGGTTCAGCTATGCCGCGCTGACCTATGCCTTTCTGGTGTCGGATTTCTCGGTCAAGCTGGTGGTGGACAATTCCCACACGCTCAAGCCGCTGATCTACAAGATCTCGGGCGTCTGGGGCAACCATGAGGGGTCGATGCTCCTGTGGGTGCTGATCCTCGCGCTCTTCGGCGCCTCGGCGGCGTGGTTCGGGGGCAATCTGCCGGCATCGCTGCAGGCGCGCGTGCTCGCCGTGCAATCAGCGATCACGGCGGCCTTCATGGCCTTCACGATCTTCACCTCGAACCCGTTCGCGCGGCTGGCCACGCCGCCCTTCGACGGGACCGACCTGAACCCGTTGCTGCAGGATCCCGGCCTCGCCTTCCATCCGCCCTTCCTCTATCTGGGCTATGTCGGGCTCTCGATGGCCTTCAGCTTCGCGGTCGCCGCCCTGATCGAGGGGCGGGTCGATGCCGCCTGGGGGCGCTGGGTGCGGCCCTGGACGCTGGCGGCCTGGGTGTTCCTGACCATCGGCATCGCGACAGGCTCCTGGTGGGCCTATTACGAGCTTGGCTGGGGCGGGTTCTGGTTCTGGGACCCGGTCGAGAATGCCTCGCTCATGCCCTGGCTTTTCGCCGCAGCACTCCTGCACTCGGCCATCGTGGTCGAGAAGCGCGAGACGCTGAAAAGCTGGACGATCCTGCTCGCGATCCTGGGCTTCGGCTTCTCGCTCATCGGCACCTTCATCGTGCGCTCGGGGCTCTTGACCTCGGTGCATGCCTTCGCGATGGACCCCGAGCGTGGGGTGTTCATCCTGATGATCCT
>SLKB01000227.1 GCA_007134805.1 Paracoccaceae bacterium | reverse complement strand
CGCCTTGCCCCCGGGCGCGCTCTCGCCTAAACGTGGCGGCGTCTCGCAGCCCCAACAGAAGGCCCGCCCATGCGCCTGAGCCGTTATTTCCTGCCTGTCCTGAAAGAAACCCCGTCCGAGGCGCAGATCGTCAGCCACCGCCTGATGCTGCGCGCCGGGCTGATCAAGCAGGCCGCGGCGGGCATCTATTCCTGGCTGCCCTTGGGCTACAAGGTGCTGCGCCGGATCGAGCAGATTGTGCATGACGAGCAGATCCGCGCGGGCCATATCCCGATGCTGATGCCCACCCTGCAATCGGCCGATCTGTGGCGCGAAAGCGGGCGCTACGATGATTACGGCGAGGAGATGCTGCGTATCAAGGATCGCCACGGGCGCGACATGCTCTATGGGCCCACCAATGAGGAGCTGATCACCGACATCTTCCGCGCCCATGTCGGCAGCTATCGCGACCTGCCGCTGACCCTCTATCACATCCAGTGGAAGTTCCGCGACGAGATCCGCCCCCGCTTCGGCGTCATGCGCGGGCGCGAATTCCTGATGAAGGACGGCTACAATTTCGACATCGACCGCGACGCGGCGCTGCACGCCTATAACCGCCATCTGGTCAGCTACCTGCGCAGCTACGAGCGCATGGGCCTGCAGGCGATCCCGATGCGCGCCGACAGCGGCCCCATCGGCGGCGATGACACGCATGAATTCCTTGTGCTGGCAGAGACGGGCGAATCCGAGGTCTTCTACGACTCGCAGATCACCGACCTGCGCTTCGGCGATCGCGATGTCGATTACGACTCGGTCAGCCAGTGCCAGTCCGTGCTCGAGGAATTCACCTCGCGCTATGCCCGCACGGATGAAACCCATGACGAGGCCGCCTTCCACGCGCAGGTCCCCGACGCCCGCCGGCGGCAGGCGCGCGGCATCGAAGTGGGCCAGATCTTCTATTTCGGCACCAAGTATTCCGAAGCGATGGGCGCCACGGTCGTGAACGCGACCGGCGCGCGGGTGCCGGTGCACATGGGCAGCCACGGGATCGGGGTCAGCCGGCTTGTGGGCGCCATCATCGAGGCGAGCCATGACGACCGCGGCATCATCTGGCCCGAAGGCGTCACCCCGTTCCACGCAGGCATCGTCAACCTCAAGCAGGGCGACGCGGCTGCCGACGCCGCCTGCGAAGCGCTCTACACGGCACTGAGCGCCGCAGGGCTCGAGCCGCTCTATGACGACCGGGACGAGCGCGCGGGCGCGAAATTCGCCACCATGGATCTGATCGGCCTGCCCTGGCGGATCACCGTGGGCCCGCGCGGGCTGGCGAAGGGCGTGGTCGAACTCACCGCGCGCCGCACGGGCGACAGCGAAGAGCTTTCGCCCGCTGCCGCCCTCGACCGCCTCGCGCAGATCTACTCGGGCGTCTGACGGCGCGGCGCTACATCTTGAGCTGACGCCCGGCGCCCTCCAGTGCCTGATGGGCAAGTTTCAGGCCCGCCTCCAGACCGAAGCGCCCGCCTTCGACGATCACCTTCTCCACCTCTTCGGTGGACATCTCCGGTGTGCGCTTGGGGTCAGGTTCCGGCATCTTTTCCCGCAAGGCGACAAGGGCCGCACCCAGGGAAATATCCAAAAGCGCCGAGCCGTCGAAGAAGTCGATGCTCTCGAATTCAGCCGGGCGGCGGCGCGGGGCGATGATCCAGGGGTCGATCTCATTGACAAGCTTGGGGTGCACCTGCGCAATGATGCTGTCGATGATCAGCCGCACGGTCTGGCACTGGCCGGCGTAACGGCCCAGCACATCGCGCGCGTGCCGCCCGATATTGAACAGCACCACGGTCGGGATTTCGCGCAGGGGAACATGCGTGGTGGTCATCACCGCCTCCATCACCCGGTCGCTCCAGTTCAGATGCCAGAACAGTCTTGAATTCATGCAGCGGATCCGCTCTGGCGGGGCCATCCAGACTGCGAGATTGCGGTAATATGTGCGGATCTCTGCCAGATGGGCCTGACCCTGCGCCGAGAAGAGGAACCCCTGAGACTTGGGATTGTCCGGCGGAAGCTGCGTTCGGCCCACCAGATTGACATTGACGAAATGATGCCAGGTGGCGTCGGTCACCACGCGGCCGATCCCGGCGCGATGGCCGTCATACGCACAGATCCCGCCGAAGGATTGCGCCTCGGTCGGCAACTTCGTGCCAGAGGTCGTGCCCGACAGAACCGTGGATCTGGAAATGATCTCGGGCAGGGGTCGTGGGCCTCCGTCGGTTGCCGGCGGGTACTCTGCGCCGAGCGTGCCCCCGATATTCAGTGTGTCATTCGTGCTTCGCGGCACGACACACTCGCCTTCATGCGGATGGTCCGGCATGACCCGGATCGGACCGTTGGGGCCGCACAGCAACGGGTGGGGAAATCTGAACCGGAAAATCCCGTTCATCCTGTTGTACATCTGCGGCTGAATGACTTGCGGAGTATCGTCGGATTCGTCGTCGAACTGCGAGCCCGGGCTTGATCCGATCCGGTTGGTGTCGTTCCGGCGCGGGCCATTCATGCTGACCTCGTTCGCAGCGTTATCGGCGGATGTATCGTCCCACAGCCGCATGTTGCGCACGCGTGGCACGGCGTGGCACAGGAAGCGGCCAAGCCGCCCATGATCCCCGGTTGCGAACAGACCGCGACCGTTGTTGACATGCTGGGTGAGCACGCGAAGCTCCGGGTCGGCCAGCCGATCGGTCGGATAGGGTTGCCCGTTCGACGCTTGGCCACGGCCGAAAAAGGATTGCGCGATGCCGAACAGCATCACCTCGTGATACATGTCCGCCTTGAAGTGGTCGGGGTTGTCGAACTTGAACCCGGTGATGCGCTGCGCGATGCGCGGCTCGCCCACCATCATGTCCGCGGGGGCGACATTCGCGCGGATATCGGCCAGCGTGATGCTGAAGCGCACATAATTTCCCGGCATGTCCAGAAGCGTGTGGACGAATGTCGAAAGCCCGAAATTGCCTTCAGAATAATTCAGGCCATCGACCACCATCAGGATGCGCACCTGACAGGGTCGCCAGAACGGCCAGAACAGATGCTCGTTCAGGCGCAGATCATTGAGAAATATCGCCCGTCGCTGAACAAGGGCGGCGTTCTCGGCACTCAACTGGAACTGGCTGCGATCTTCCATGAAACCCTCCCGTAAATTTCAACAAAAGGAATGCACCGCGCAGGATGTCGCGGCGCAGGATGCACGGCTCGAAGCCTCGATTTTTTCTGGTTTGGCCTTGGACAGGGTGTCAGCCCGACGCGGCCTTCGTCTCAGGCCCGAACCGGGCCGAAATGCTCGTGAAGCGCTATCTCAGCGAATCAATGATCAAGGTAAAAACAATTTCTGAGTGTATCACGAGTGACGCCCTGTCGGAAGACGGGTCCTCGCTACACCCGCACCCCACACGCAGGCTTTTCTTGACGGGCAGGACAATCGGCGCGACACTCAAACGCACTCTTCGCAGCGGTGGGGGGGGCGATAATGGCGCGCAAAGTGCTTCTGGGAACGACCAAGGGGGCCTTCATCCTGCATCAGCAGCACGACGGCACCTTCGCTGTCTCGGGCCCGCATTGCGACGGCTGGCCCATCAACCATGTCCTGGGGGCGGCCGGATCGGACAGCCTCTGGGCCGCTGGTGGCGGCGCGTGGTTCGGCGCCGGCGTCTGGCGCTCCGAGGATGGTGGCGCAAGCTGGACGCTCACCCGGCTGTCGCGCGGCGAGATGGATGACTGGGCCGAAAATGACGCCGATTTCGCCGCGATGATCGGCTGGGAAAACACGGCACTGCCCTTTGAGGCCGCGTTCAGCCAGATCTGGTCGCTGCATCTTGCGGACGATGTGCTCTATGCCGGCACCAAACCTGCCGATCTGCTGGCAAGCCAAGATCAGGGGCGCAGCTTCACGCGCGTCACAGGGCTGGGCGCGCATCCCTCGCGCCCCGACTGGCAGGGCGGCGCGGCCGGGCTGATCCTGCATTCCATCGCCTCCGACCCTGACGATCCCGGCAAGCTCTGGGTCGGGATTTCGGCCGCCGGCATCTTCGCCACCGAGGATGGCGGCGCCACATGGGCGCGCCGCAACCGCCTCTCGAACGCCGAGGCCTGCACGCATCACCACCACCCCGCAGCCCCCTCAGGCGGCGAGATCGGGCATTGCGTGCACAATCTGGTCCGCGCGCCCGGGCGCGGCAGTGACCTCCTTTATCAGCAGAACCACCACGGCGTCTGGCGCAGCCTCGATGGCGGGCGCAGCTGGGAAGACCGCACCACGGGCCTGCCCTCGACCTTCGGCTTCCCCATCGCCGTGCACCCGCATGATCCGCTCAAGATCTGGGTCCTGCCGCTCAATGGCGACATGGAGGGGCGCTTCCCCCCCGATGCGCGCGCGGCCGTCTGGCACTCCACCGATGGTGGCGCAAGTTGGCAGGACCAGCGCATCGGCCTGCCGCAGCGCGATTGCTTCTTCACTGTGCTGCGCCAGGCCATGGCGACCGATCAGGCGCAAGCGCCGGGGCTCTATTTCGGTACCAATAGCGGGTCGGTCTTCGCCTCCTTCGACGAAGGCGCAAGCTGGCAGGAGATCGCGCGCCACCTGCCCACCATCCAGAGCGTCGAGGCCCTGTGATCCGCGCGCCGGCCATTGCACGTCGCGCCCGCAGCGTTACCTCAGCGCAAAGGCTGATCTGAGGACCCTCCATGACCAAGACCGATCTCGCGCATCGCGCGGGCCTGCCCGACGCGCTGCGCGTGCTGCTCAACGACTACCCGCGCGACATCTGGGAAAGCCACCGCAATTTCGACGGGCTCACCCGGTTCTGGCTGGAACGCCACCTGATGTTCCGCCGCGCGCTCGGCCAGTGGCAGGCCGACACGCAGACCTTCCTCGACAAGGGACCAGACGCGCAGGCCCATGGCCAGCAGACCGCGCGGCTCGGCAGCTTCCTGATCAACGAGCTGCACGGCCACCACCATATCGAGGATGCGCATTACTTCCCCGTCCTGTCCGGCGCGGAGCCGCGCCTCGCGCGCGGGTTCGAGCTGCTCGACGCCGACCACCACGCGCTCGACGGCCAGCTTACCGCCCTCACCGACGCGGCGAACACCCATCTCGCCCGCCTGCAGGACCGCAGTGCCGACCAGCGCGCCAGCGCCGGGCAGATGCTCAGCACGCTCACAGGCTTCGCCCGCTTCCTCGACCGCCACCTCATCGACGAGGAAGAGCTCGTCGTCCCCACCATCCTGCACCACGCGCTGCGCTTCTGATCCCCTCCCGGGCCGCGCCCCCCGACCACACGCGCCCGCCTGTGCGCCCCGCACAGGCAGCGCCCGCGAGATGTGGCCCCTTGTGGGCCACGGTGAGCGGGCGCTCCCCCCCCCCCGACGCGCGGCCCGGCCCGGCCCGGCCGTGGCCTCAGATCATCCAGACCCGCGCATAGGGCAGAAGCCGCAGCTGGTCGTCGTGCAGCCCGATGTCATGGCCGGACAGAAGGTCATGGAACTGCGCCGCCCCCTGCGCGCGCAACCACGCGCCCGGCACATGGCGGACGCCCTCGCTGAAATTGAACAGGCACAGCACGGGTCCAGTGGGCGCATG
>SLKB01000365.1 GCA_007134805.1 Paracoccaceae bacterium | reverse complement strand
AGGCGGCCTTGCGCATCCTTGACAGGCAAGACGAGTTCCGAGCGAGTGGTGCTCGAACAGGCGATATGGTCAGCCACTGCCTCCACGTCTGCGATGATCTGCGCGGTTTCGCTGCGGGCGCAAGCCCCGCAGACCCCGCGCGAAAACGGGATCGTGAGGCAACCATGGCCCCCCTGATAGGGTCCGATCTTGAGCACTTGCGACGCCGTTACGCGGTAGAACCCGGTCCATTCGAAGCGATCATCGGCGTGATGGATCTCGCAGGCGAGCGTGGCCATCAGAGCGACCGGATCGTCTTCGCCCTCGGTCAATGCCGCGATGCGTGCGCCGAGGCTGTCGTAATCGAGCATTTCCTAGTCTCTCCTCTCGCCCGCTCAGGGCCGTTCGATCGCGACGGCCGTGCCTTCGCCGCCGCCGATGCAGATCGCGGCAATCCCGCGTTTCAGACCGCGTGCCTCCAGCGCATGCAAGAGCGTGACGACGATCCGCGCACCCGACGCGCCGATCGGATGTCCGAGCGCGCAGGCCCCGCCATTGACGTTGACGATGTCATGCGGCAGGCCCATCTCGCGCATGAAGGCCATGGGCACGACGGCAAAAGCCTCGTTGACTTCCCAAAGGTCGACATCGCCGATCCCCCAGCCCAACTGTTCCATCAGCTTGTGGGCCGCGGGGACAGGGGCGGTCGTGAACCAGCGCGGTGCTTGTGCGTGACTTGCATGGCCGCGCAGGAAGGCGCGCGGGGCGCAGCCCCGCGCCTCGGCTGCGTCGAGCGACGCCATGACGAGTACCGCCGCGCCATCCGAGATCGACGACGCATTTGCGGCCGTTACAGTCCCACCCTGCCGGAAGGCCGGTTTGAGATGCGGGATCTTCTCGGGCCGGGCCGAGGCGGGTTGCTCATCGCTCGAAACCTCGACTGGCCCCTTGCGTGTGGTGACGGTCACGGGCGCGATTTCCGCTGCAAAGGCCCCATCCGATTGCGCGGCGAGGGCCCGCGAGAGCGAACCCAGCGCATATGCATCTTGCGCCTCGCGAGTGAACTGGAAATGCTCTGCGCAATCCTCGGCAAAGCTGCCCATCAGCCGGCCGGGCTCGTAGGCATCTTCGAGCCCGTCGAGAAACATGTGATCGACCACGCGCTCATGGCCGAGCCGTGCCCCGGCCCGCATGCGCGGCAGCAGATAGGGTGCGCGCGACATGCTCTCCATGCCGCCCGCGACGACGATGCCATTCGCGCCGAGGGCGATCTGGTCATGCGCGATCATCGCAGCCTTCATGCCCGAGCCACACATTTTGTTCAGGGTCGTGGCAGGCGTTGCCTCGGTCAGTCCGGCCTTGAACCCTGCCTGCCGGGCCGGTGCCTGACCCTGTCCTGCTGGCAACACGCAGCCGAGGATGACCTCATCCACATCCTCGGGCGCGCTCCCGGAGGCGTTGAGCGCCGCCGCGATCGCAGCGCCGCCAAGTTCCGCCGCGGGCAGGTCGGAAAACACCCCCTGCAAGCCGCCCATCGCAGTGCGCGCAGCGCCGAGAATAGCCACGTTTTTCATCGCCTGTCTCCCCTTGCAGACGGTTTCGACAATCATCTGGTAACACTTTGCTTCTACTCTCGCCACATCGGAGAGATGGGAAAGGACTCCTCATGCAATTCACTCTTGGTCGCGCCGGCGATGCGCTGGTGATCGCCGTTGAAGAAACGCGGCTTGATGCCGCCCTTGCCCTGACCTTCAAGGACATGGTGCGCGAATCGACCACGCAGGAGGGTAGTCCGGTCATCCTCGATCTCTCGAAGGTGGAGTTTCTGGATAGTAGTGGCCTCGGCGCAATTGTGGGCGCGATGAAACTTCTCGGGCCGGAGCGACCACTGGAAATCGCGGGGCTCACCTCGGGCGTGCGCAAACTGTTCCGGCTGACCCGCATGGACACGGTTTTCAAGATCCATGATCGGGCACCTGTCATCGACTCCATGAAGGCCGCTGAATGACGCAAATGCCTGACTTGGATGCGCAGGTCGGGACCACAAGGCGGGATGCAGCCGGATATGCTGCGTGAGGGAAGGCCATGACAGATCTGAAAACCTTTGGCAGTCGTCTGGAACTGGAATGCCAAGGGAGTCTGTGCGAGATCAGAGAGGCGTTGGAGCATGTCGCTGTCTATCTGCGCGCGCGCCGGATCAAACGCGAATGGATCGAAGATCTCAACCTCGTGCTCGCCGAAGCGCTGAGCAACATCGCCCGGCACGGGTATCGGGACGGAAGCGGTTGGATCAAACTCGAGCTGGATTTGGGGGAAACCTCGCTCGATTGCGAGATCACAGACCTAGGTGCAAAGTTCGATCCTTCGATCCTCGGCAGATCCACGCCCTCGCCAACCGAACTTGCAGAGGGCGGCTATGGGTGGTTCATAATCCGGAGCCTGACGCGAACCCTGAAATATCTGCACGAGGATGGGCGCAACATCCTGCGGTTTTCGATTCCGGTGGCCGTCTCCGGTGAAGCAGGTTGATCTGCACTCCGCCCTGCCTGATCCAGCCCTGTGGCAGGCATGTCGCTGTGTGTGCCGCGACGCGCCTCAAGGGTCAGGAGAGAAAATCACGATTTTCGGGTAGCAAGGCGCACTCATCTGCACTGTTCACGCCGGCGATGCATCGATCCGTGCCATCGGTTGAAAGCGCGCTGCGAAGCGTCATCGAGCCCTGGCGCCGGCACGCGGTGCTCGGTCAGGCAGAGTTCCGCTTCTCAAGATCCTCGGCGACAGCTTCGGCGCGGGCGGCGAGTTCGGCGAGCGTGTCCGTCACATGGCCCGGGATGACAGGCACCTCGACCCGACGCGGGCTGGGCTCGGGGCGGGCGTGCAGCCGCGATATCTCGTCGCGCAGCGATGAGATATCGGCCTCGGCGGCCTTGAGCTGGTCTTCGACCTCGGCGGTCTTGTCTGCCAGCATCAGCCCCGCCATCAGCAGCATCCGCTCTGCCGGAACGCGCCCGATCTGATTGAGCAGCGTCCGGGCTTCAGCATCCAGCATCGCTGCGGCGGCCAGAAGAAATTTCTCTTCTCCCGGCTGACACGCGACGCTGAATTCCTTGTGACCGATCGATATTTTCTGTTCAGGCATGGCTTTCCTCGGAACTCAGCAGGGGTTTCAGTTCGGCCAGCACGTCTTCCATTTCGGCCAACTCGGCGGCCCGTTCGGCCCGCAGCGCCTCAAGTTCGGCAACCAGCGAGCGGTTGATGGCGCTGGGCTCGATGACCTGCGCCTCATTACCCTCGCGCAACTGGCGATTGGCCTCGATAAGCTTGGTATTGGCCTTCTTCAGGCGCAGCATTTCCAGGCTCTGTAGGTCAAGCTGCTCCATCAGTCGCGCCAGCCGCCGCTCCAGAGTGGTGACGGCGCCGTCATGTCGCTGTCGCAGCATCTCGAGGCGCTCTGTCAAATCGGCATTGCGCGCGCGCTCGCTTTCGAGTTGAGCGCGGTTTTCGGATGAATCACCCCCTGATGCAGCCGGCGCCGGCTGCGCAGCGCGCATTGTCGCGGCCGCGTGCGCGATGCGTTCGAGCGCGCGATCTATGCGTTTTTCAAGCTCGGCGAGTTTCGTCATGCGCGTATGGCTTCCTTGTCACTTACCGCTGCGGTCCTAACCGATATCGTCTCGCACGTTCGCCGCGCCCCTTTACACGCAATCGCCGCATGGGGCCACCCGTGCGAATCATACGGCATGCGCCACGACCACAAAACAGAGTTGAGCCTATCGCCATTGACAGGCATTTCCAACATGATGCGGTATTGCTACCCGATGAACAGGGCAGGATGCGCGGCCCTTCGCTTGATCTTGCGCCGCCTACTGGTTAGACGGCGCTAACATCGGCACGTAACAAGGAAGCATATCCGTGGACATCGCAGCCCTGCGCGACGCGCACCCCGCTCACTGGAAAAAGGCGACCGCCATCCGGACATTGGCCATGGACGCAGTGCAGGCGGCGAAATCAGGGCACCCGGGCATGCCTATGGGCATGGCAGATGTCGCCACGGTGCTCTTCGAGAACCATTTGAAATTCGACGCGGCCGCTCCGGACTGGCCAGACCGAGACCGGTTCATCCTATCTGCGGGGCATGGTTCGATGCTTATCTATGCGCTGCTTTACCTAACTGGTTACAGAGACATGACCCTCGACCAGATCCGGAATTTCCGTCAGTTGGGCGCGATCACGGCCGGGCACCCGGAATATGGCCATGTCAGCGGGGTCGAGACGACGACCGGGCCGCTGGGGCAGGGGATCGCCAATGCCGCGGGCTTTGCGATGGCCGAGGAGAAGCTCCGCGCCGAGTTCGGGGCGAAGGTGGTGGATCACCACACCTATGTCTTCGCGGGTGACGGCTGCCTGATGGAGGGGATCAGCCACGAGGCAATCGGGCTTGCCGGGCATCAGAAGCTCTCGAAACTGATCGTGATGTGGGACAACAATGACATCACGATCGATGGCGCGGTCAGCCTCTCGGACCGGACGGATCAACGCGCGCGATTTGCGGCTGCCGGCTGGAACGTGCTGTCCTGCGACGGGCATGACCCGGCCGGGATCGACAGGGCCCTGAACGAGGCTCGCGAGAGCGATCTCCCCGTGCTGATCGATTGCAAGACCGTGATCGGTTTCGGCAGCCCGGCCAAGGCAGGCACCTCGGGCGCGCATGGATCGCCCCTTGGCGACGAAGAAATCGCCCGGACAAAGGAGATCTATGGCTGGCCCCATCCCGCCTTCGAGATCCCAGAGGACATCCTGACGTCGTGGCGACAGATCGGGGCGCGCGGCGCTGCAGCGCGCGCCGAATGGGATGCGCGCCTCGCCAAGCTCTCATCCGCCAAACAGGCCGAATTCACCCGGCGCATGGCCGGCGAGCCGCCAAAGAAATTGATCCCAGCGCTGCGTGCGCTGAAAAAGCAGATCTCAGAATCGGCCCCCAAGGTTGCAACGCGCAAATCCTCCGAAATGGTGCTTGAAGTCGTCAACGAGGTCATGCCCGAAACAATCGGCGGCTCGGCTGATCTGACTGGCTCGAACAATACCAAGACCGCCGGCCTGGGCGTGTTCTCTCCCGAGGATCGCAAGGGGCGCTATGTCTATTTCGGCATCCGCGAACATGGCATGGCCGCGGCGATGAACGGGCTGTCGCTGCATGGAGGGCTGAAACCATACGGTGGCACGTTCCTTTGCTTTGCCGATTATGCGCGCGGTGCAATGCGGCTGTCAGCGCTGATGGGGGTGCCGGTGACATATGTCATGACGCATGACTCGATCGGCCTTGGCGAGGATGGGCCAACACATCAACCGGTCGAACATCTTGCGATGCTGCGCGCGACCCCGAACATTCATGTCTACCGCCCCTGCGATACGATCGAGACCGCCGAGGCCTGGGAACTGGCGCTGACGAGCACGCGGACACCGGCGGTCCTGGCTCTCAGCCGCCAGAACCTGCCGACCCTTCGGCGCGAGCACAAGATCCGCAACCTTACCGCGCAGGGCGCCTATGTCCTGGCCGAGGCCGAGGGCAAGCGTCAGGCGCTCCTGATGGCCAGCGGCTCGGAAGTGGAGATCGCGATGGTGGCGCGCGACATGCTGCAGGAGAAAGGGATCGGAACGCGCGTCGTCTCGTTCCCGTGCTGGGAACTCTT
>SLKB01000391.1 GCA_007134805.1 Paracoccaceae bacterium | reverse complement strand
TAGGCGCCGCCCTCGCCGAGATCCTGACCAACCCGGCGGTGATGATCTACGTGGTCGCGTTGACCTTCGCCTTCGCGCCACTCTTTGCCTGGCTGTCGAACCTGCCGATGATCTTCGAGGATGTCTATGATCGCGCCAGCACCTTCCCGTTCTGGTTCGCCGCGACGGCCCTTGTCGCAGGCACGGCGAGCATCGCGAATGCCAGGCTCGTTATGCGGCTGGGCATGACGCGGATCGCCACCGCCGCCTTCGCCTGGCAGGCCGGCATTTCCGCGCTGTTCCTGATCATCCTGCAGACCGACTTGCCTGAACCCTATGATTTCGCGCTGTTCTTTGCTTTCATGTGCACGGCATTCTTCTCGATCGGCCTCACATTCGGCAACCTCAATGCGCTCGCGCTTCAGCCGCTGGGGCATATGGCGGGCATCGGGGCCTCGACCGTGATGGCAATCTCGACAATGGGCTCTGTCCTGATCGCTGTGCCGATCTCGCTTGCCTATGATGGCACACCGCTGCCGCTCATCCTGGGGATGATCCTCTGCGCATCTGTCGCGCTGTCGTTGATGCTTCTTGCCCGGCGGATTATTGTCGAAAGACCGGGGTGATTTACCGAACCGAAAGCACAGTTCGGCAATAGCACATGTCAGCGCGCCCAAAGGGAAGGGGAAATCATGGAACTCGTGCTTGCAATCGTGGTGGTCATTGTACTGATCGTCATCCTGGGCCTGAAGATCGTCCCGCAATCCGAGAACTTCGTCATCACCCGGCTCGGAGCCTATCACCGCACGCTGGATGCCGGGGTGAATGTGATCGTCCCATTCCTTGATCGCGTGCATTCGAAAGTACCGGTCAATGACCAGGTCCTCAACGATATCGAACTCGAAGTGGTCTCGGCCGACAATGTGGTCTTCGGCGCGCAGCTTCTGGTTGTCTATCGGATCGAGAACCCCGAGGCGGCAGTGTTCCGCGTCAACTCGATCAATTCTCTGGTGATCGGGCTCGTGCAATCGCTCGTGCGCTCGGAACTCGGCAAGGTCGAGCTGGACGCCGTCCAGTCCGATCGCGGATCGCTCAATGTCGCGCTCCTCGAAGCGCTGGAGGATGCCGGCAAGACCTACGGGATCCGCATCTCGCGTTCCGAGATCACGGATGTGCGCTTGAACGAGACCACGCAGAAGGCCATGGCCGAAGTGCTTGCCGCCGAACGCGAACGCCGTGCGGCGATCACCCGGGCCGAAGGGCAGCGCCGCGCGGCCGAGCTTGCCGCGGATGGCGAACTCTACGAGGCCCAGCGCAAGGCTGATGCGATCCGCGCCATCGCCGAGGCCAATGCCGAGGCCAATCGCACGATCGCAGCCTCGCTCGAAGGCGACAACGCGCGCGAGGCGCTCACCTTCCAGACCGCACGGATGCAGGTCGAGGCGCTGGAGGGAATTTCGAAATCCGATAACGCCAAGCTGATCCTGCTGCCAGGCGGCCCGTCGAACGCCTTCCGCGAAGCTGCCGCCATCCTCAAGGAGATGTAAGTGATGGATCTCTTCGCCCTGCCCGACTGGATAATCTGGGGGCTGGTCGCCGCTGTCCTGCTGGCGGTCGAGATGCTGAGCACAGCCTATATCGCGCTCGGTTTCGCGATCGCGGCAGCGCTCGTGGGGCTGCTCGTCTATCTCGTCCCCGGCCTGCATGTCTTCGTGCAGGCGCTGATCTGGGCAGGCGCGGGCCTCGGCGTGTGGCTCGCGCTGTCTCGCTGGTCGCGCGCGCGCCGGAAGGGCCGCCGCGACATCAACGATTTCGATCCGGTCATGTCACTACCCGAATCCGACCGGCGCAAGCGCAGCCTCGATCACGCTCGGGACAAGGAACGCGACAAGACGCGCTGAGCGCGTCAGGCGGCCTTCCATTTGATCGAACAGCCGATCGACGGGGTCTGATCGCGCGGGCCCTGCCCGGTCGTGGCGATCTGGCGCATCGCCTCGAACAGTTCGCGGCGCGTGTGCGCGTCGGCCAGGTTGCGCCCTGCGCTGTCGAGCCGGCCGCGATATTGCAACGCACCGTCTGCGTTCAGCCCGAAGAAATCAGGCGTGCACTCCGCCCCCCACGCGCGTGCGACATCCTGGGTTTCGTCATGCAGATAGGGAAAGGGAAAACCCCGCGTCTGCGCCATCTCCACCATTTTGTCGAAACTGTCCTGCGGATGGCTCGTGGCATCGTTCGAACAGATTGCGGCGACGCCGATGCCCAACTCTTGCAGCGCGCGCGCCTCGCGCTCGATCCGGTCGAGCGCGCCGAGCACATAGGGGCAATGATTGCAGATGAACATGATCAGCGTGCCGTTTTCACCAGCGATCCGGTCGAGGCTGTAGGTCTTCCCATCGGTTCCGCGCAGGCTGAAACCGGGCGGTGTCCAGCCGAAATCGCACGTCTTGGAAGATGCAGCCATGCGGGACTCCCTTTCTGAAATGCTGGCCAAGGATTACGGCATCGCTCCGGCGCATGTCAAACCCACCACGCCGTGCCCGAGCGCTGAAGTGTCCGACCCTATATAATGCAAGAACAATCTATGCCATACTCCCGTGACTGCACAGCGTTACAGAAACTTCGGAGGAGGAAAATCCATGTCGGAAAAAGACCAGTATGTCGAAAAGGCTAAGGCGCGGCTTGATCAGTGGAACGCCGATATCGAGAAGATGAAAGCGAAGATCGCTGAGGCCGAAGCTGACTCCAAGATCAAGTACGAGCAACAGCTCGCCGAGATGCGCAAGCAGCGCGATGAGGCCGAGGTCAAGATCAAGGAAATGCAAGGTGCCAGCGAAGACGCCTGGCGCGACATGAAGTCAGGCATGGACAAGGCCTGGGACGACATCTCAAGCGCATTTGCGAACGCATTTTCCCGCTTCCGTTGACAGCGTTCACACTGTCGAATCGTACCGCCCCTTAAGGAGGGGCGGTCTTTTTTGAGTAGTGCAGCGCAGCATGCACCGCTTGACGGGCCGCGCGAAGACCATATATCGACATTACAAATGCAATAAATGGAATGTTGGAATGTCTAATCCCGTCGTCAAAACCTTCTTCGATCGCCCCACAGGAAGCCTGCAATATGTCTTCCATGACCCGCAGACGATGAAGGGCGCGATCGTCGATCCGGTCTGGAACTTCTATCCTGAAGCCGGCGCCGTCACCACCGAAAGCGCGGACGAGATCCTCGACTATGTCGCCCAGACCGGGATCGAGATCGCCTGGATCCTCGACACGCACCCCCATGCCGACCATTTCTCTGCCGCGCCCTATCTCGGCGAGAAGCTTGGCGCGCCGCGCGGGATCGGCGAGAAGGCCGTGGGCGTGCAGAAACTCTGGAAAAAGCTCTACAATCTCGGCGATGACTTTCCGACGGACGGGCGGCAATGGGACCGCCTCTTTGCCGATGGCGCGGAATTCATGGTGGGCACTATCCCGGTCAAGGTGATGTTCTCGCCGGGCCACACGCTCGCCTCGATCACCTATGTCGCAGGCGACGCGGCTTTCGTGCATGATACGCTGATGGCGCCCCAAAGCGGCACCAGCCGAGCCGATTTCCCTGGCGGCTCGTCCGAGGCGCTGTGGTCCTCGATCCGGGCACTGCTCGAATTGCCGGGCGATACGCGGTTGTTCGTCGGGCATGACTACCCGGAAGACGGCGACGACCCCGCGCCTGCCGCCACGGTCAGCGAGCATCGCGCGCAGAATATCCATGTCAGCGACGGGATCAGCAAGGCGGCGTTCATTGAGACCCGCGACGCGCGCGACAGCACCCTGCCCTTGCCCGCGCGCATGCTTGCGGCGCTGCAGGTCAATATCAGGGGTGGGCGCCTGCCCGAGCCCGAAGCAGACGGGTATTCCTACTTGCGCCTGCCCATCGGCAAATTCGAGCCGCGCTGAGCCGCGCCCCTTCCCCCTGCCGCCCAATTGAGGCAGGTTGCACGCGCATGGGCCATCGGGCCCGCGCGTCCTGACATCTGACGACTCAAAGGCGGCTCGCATGGCAACCCGAACCTTCTGGCAAGGCGTACGCGATGGCACGCCCTTCATCCTCGTGATCGTGCCGTTCGGGGCTGTCTTCGGCGTTGTCGCGACCGAGGCAGGCCTGAACCTTGCCGAGACCATGGGCTTTTCGATCCTCGTCATCGCAGGGGCGGCGCAATTCGTGGCCGTGCAGATGATGGTCGATCAGGCGCCTGTGCTGATCGTGCTGGCGGCGTCGCTGGCGGTCAATCTGCGCATGGCGATGTATTCGGCCTCGCTTGCGCCGCATCTGGGCGCGCTGCCCTGGTGGAAGCGCGGCGTGATCGCATATTTTCTGGTGGATCAGGCCTATGCCGCGTCGATCCTGAAATACGAGCAGCAACCGCGCGCCACGCTGCACCAGAAATTCGCGTATTTCATGGGGGTGATCACGCCGGTCTGCCCGCTCTGGTATGCGTCGACCTGGGTGGGGGCAGTGCTGGGAACGGCCGTGCCCGCAGGCTTGCCCATCGACTTTGCGGTTCCGATCACCTTTCTCGCGCTGATCGTGCCGATGCTGCGCAGTGCCGCGCATGTGGTCGCGGCATTCGTGTCGATCCTGGGCGTGCTGGTTTTCGCATTCCTGCCCTTCAACACCGGGCTTCTGGTCGCGGCGCTGCTGGCGATGGCTGCCGGTGCCGAGGTGGAGCGCCGGATGAACAAGGCGCGCGCGCAATGAGTTTTACCACATTCCAGATCTGGACGGTGATCCTTGCGCTCGGGCTGGGATCCTTCCTGCTGCGCCTCTCATTCCTTGGCCTGATAGGAAGTCGCAGCCTGCCCGAATGGGTGCTGCGCCATCTGCGCTACACTGCGGTCGCAGTCATGCCCGGGATGATCACGCCGATGATCCTTTTCCCTGCCGCGACAGAAGGCGCGTTCGACACAGTGCGCCTTGGCGCCGCGCTTGCGACCATTGCGATCAGCCTCTGGACGCGCAGTGCCGTGCTGACCATCTTCGGAGGCGCAGCCGTGCTATTTGCGCTGCACTTCATCATCGGCTAGGACAGCGCCCGGGTTCATGATGCCATGCGGATCGAGCGCGGCCTTGATCGCCCGCATCGCCGCAAGTCTGACCGGATCGCCATAGCGGGCGAGATCGCCCGTCTTCAGCCGCCCGACCCCATGTTCGGCACTGACCGACCCGCCCATCTCATGGACCAGATCATGCACGCAGGTCTTGATGGCGCAGCGCTCGGGCAGGTGATCGCCCTTGCTCCGACCGGGGGGCGGGAAGACATTGAAATGCAGGTTGCCGTCACCCAGATGCCCGAAGCAGTTGATCCGGTAGGCGTTGAGGCGCGCAAGTTTGGCCTCGGCACGCGGGATGAACTCCGCCAGTGCCGAAAGCGGTAATGAGATGTCATGGCTCGAGATCGCGCCGACATGTCGATTGGCCTCGGGGATTGTCTCGCGCAGGGTCCAGAACTCCTGCCGTTGCGCGACATTCTGTGCGATCACTCCGTCCGACACGAGCCCCCGCTCGAGCGCCGCGGCGAACAGGTCTTCGAGCGCGGCGTCGGGCGCGAGCCCCTGCGGGAGCCCCAGATCGACAAGCACCATCCAGTCGGGCCGCGCGGCAAAAGGCTGGCGCAGCTGGGGATGCGATTGCGCGAGGAATTCCAGCCCCATCCCACTGATCAACTCGAAAGCCGAAATGGCGTCACCCAGCTGTGC
>SLKB01000086.1 GCA_007134805.1 Paracoccaceae bacterium | reverse complement strand
GAGGCCCGGCGCGCCGGCGGGGGCGCCCATCATCGCGGGCGCCTTGTCCTTCAACTCATGCGCGAGGCGCTGCGCGAGTTTCGGGCCCACGCCCGGCGCCTTGCGCAGCGCGCCCGCATCGCCGAGCGCGATCGCGCGCGCCACCCCGTCGGCCGACAGCGCGCCCAGGATCGCGAGCGAGGCTTTCGCGCCGACCCCCTGCACCGAGGTCAGCACGCGGTGCCATTCCTTTTCATGCAGGCTCATGAACCCGTAGAGCTGCATCAGATCCTCGCGCACCACAAGTTCGGTAAAAAGCGCCACGGGCTGGCCCGGCCCCGGCAGCGCCATCAGCGTGCGCTCCGAGACATGGACGATGTAGCCCACCCCGCGCACATCGATGAGCACGTGATCGGCGCCGCGCGCCTCCAGCACGCCCGTGAGCTTGCCGATCATGCGCGCAGGCCCAGGGGCACGAGCCGCTGCGCGGACTGGCTGTGAAAGGCGTGGCAGATCGCGATGGCGAGCGCGTCGGCGGCATCGGGGCCCGCGATCTCGACACCCGGAAGCTGCATGCGCACCATATGGTCCACCTGTTCTTTCGCGGCCTTGCCCACACCGACCACGGCTTTCTTGACTGCATTGGGCGCGTATTCGCCCACCTCGAGCCCCGCCTGCGCCGGCACCAGAAGGGCGATCCCGCGCGCCGAGCCCAGTTTCAGCGTGGCCACGGCGTCCTTGTTGACAAAGGTCTGCTCCACGGCCGCGCTTTGGGGCGCGTAGTGGGCGAGCACCGCGCTGAGTTGCTGATGCAGTTGCAACAGCCGCGCGGCGAGGCTGGCCTGGGGTTGCGAGTGGCAGATGCCATTGGCGACATGGCGCAGGCGCGGCCCGTCGACATCGATGACCCCCCAGCCCAGATTCCGCAAGCCCGGGTCTATGCCAATCACGCGCATTGCCGCCTCTTCGTGCTTCCTGCCCTCTGCTCCGCCCAGCGTTAGCACGAAAAGCGAACATCTGCCAAGGCCACAGTTCAGCGCTGCACGGGCATCGCCAAGAGGCTTCGGTCATCCAAGCCCTGGCGCGTGCAGCGCCAGCCATGCCGCCCGCGCATATGGGCCTTGCGAATTCTCATTCTACTCCTGCACAGGGATCCAGCATATCTGACTGCAGACCGCGCAAGAAATCAGCGGTTTTAAAACTTTTCCACTGGAGACCCAAATGAGCTTCTATGCCCAGAGCCGTATTCATACGGAACAGGTGCTCGCCGGGTTCCAGGGCCTGTCGCTTGGCGCACTGATCGCCACCCTGAAGACCTGGAACGACGCGCGCATTACCCGCCAGCAACTCAGCGTGCTGAGTGACCGCGAACTTTCCGATGTGGGCCTGACCCGCGCGGATATCGAGCGCGTCGCCAAAGGCCAGCGCTAGGCCGCTGCCCGTCCATCCGGTCCTGACGGATCGCAAGAGCCGCCCCGGTCGCAGGGGCGGCTTTCGTCATTTTCGCGCGCCTCCGTGTCAGGTTTCGGGCTCTGCCGCCTGTGCGCCCGGCGGGCGCTGCACGACTGCCGATGCGGGCGCGGCATGCGGCAACAGCGGCGCGATCAGCCCCGCGATGACTTCCGCGACCGGATCCGCGGCAAGCGTGCGGTGCAGGACCGACTCGGGCGCGTGCTGCGCGAGCACGGGCGCGAGCATCTGCGCATAGCCCTGCCCGCCATGGAGCGCGAGCAGGAAGCCCTTGACCAGCATCAGCGTCAGCATCAGCGTCGCGCCACAGCCGAGCACGCCGCGCAGCATCCCCAACCGCCGCATACGCAGGGCCGCCCGGACGCGCGGATCGCGCTGCATGTGCTTGTGCATGAGCGTCTGGCGACGCTGATCGAAGGCGTGTTTCTGCTCTGGTGTCATGGCGTCATGTCGCTGCTGTTCCCGCCCGCAACGCCGGGCACCCCGCAACCCTAGCGCGACATTCCGGCAAAATTTTGGCGCGCGGGTGCAGGGTCAACGGCCGCTCAGTGGCGCAGCGTCAGGGTCGCCCAGGCGCCGATATCCTCGCGGTGATGCAGCGTGAAGCCCGCGGCGCGATAGGCGCCGAGCACCTGCTCGGCCTGCTCGACCAGAAGCCCCGAGAGGATCACATGCCCGCCCGGCGCGCTCGCCTGCGCCATCTCCGGGGCCAGATCGATCAGCGGACCCATCAGGATATTGGCGAAGATCAGATCGAAGGGCGCGCGCGCCTGCAGTTCGGGATGCGCGAACCCGCTCGCCTCAAGGCAGCGCACGCGATCTTCCAGACCATTCGCGTCGATATTGGCCTGCGCGACCTCGACCGCGACCGCGTCGATATCGCTTGCAAGCACAGGCCCCGGCCAGATCCGGGCCGCCGCCATGGCAAGCACGGCCGTGCCGCAGCCGATATCGACGACATTGCCGCAGCGCAGCCCCGCCGCATCCAGCCGGTCGAGCGCGCGCAGACAGCCCAGGGTGGTGCCGTGATGGCCCGTTCCAAAGGCCATCGAGGCCTCGATCAACAGCCCCACGCGGCCCTCGGGCAGCTTGTCGGCGTCATGGCTGCCATGGACAAAGAAGCGCCCCGCCTCGACGGGCGACAGATCGCGGCGCACCTTGGCGACCCAGTCGATCTCGGGCAGTTCCGAGACCTGGAACTCGGCCGCGCCAAAGGCCTGCGCGAGGATGGCCAGCGCGATGTCATCGGGCGGTTCGGTGAAATACCCGCCCACCTCCCACAGCCCCGAGCCGTCTTCCATCTCGAAGACGCCAATGCCGACCGGCTCCGGCTCGAGCCGCTCGAGCGCGTCACCGAGCGCCGCGGCGCGCGCGGCATCGGCAAGCGTGGTCAGGGCAGTGAACGTGGGCATGGGGGCCGGGCTCCGCGGACAACTCGCGCCTGCGTTACGCGCGCCTGCCCAATGGGTCAAGTGCCCCTGCGCACGCGGCCCGGACGGCGCGCGCGGGTGGGGCGTGAGGCGTCCGGGCCGCGCGTGCGCAGGGGCCGCTCAGGCGTTGAGCCCGATCGGACAGCTCACACCTGTCCCGCCGAGGCCGCAATAGCCCTGCGGGTTCTTGTGCAGATATTGCTGATGGTAGTCTTCGGCGTAGTAGAACTCGGGCGCGGGCAGGATCTCGGTGGTGATGGGCCCATATCCCGCCTCCTGCAGGCGCGCGGCGAACAGATCGCGGCTGGCCTCTGCCGCGCGGCGCTCATCGGCGCTGTGCAGATAGAGGCCAGAGCGGTATTGCGTGCCCCGGTCATTGCCCTGACGCATGCCCTGCGTCGGATCATGGCCTTCCCAGAAGAGTTGCAGGACCCTGTCGAAGCTGATCTTCGACGGGTCATAGACCACCCGCACGACCTCGTTATGCCCGGTCCGCCCCGAGCACACTTCCTCATAGGTCGGGTTGGGGGTGTAGCCGCCCGCATAACCGGCGGCGGTCAGCCAGACGCCCTCGCGCTGCCAGAAGATCCGCTCGACCCCCCAGAAACAGCCCATGCCGAGGACGACCTGCGCCATGCCCGCAGGCACCGGCGCCTTCAGCGGCCGGCCGAAGACGGCATGGCGCGCCGATGTGGGGATGGGATCAGACCGACCTGGCAGCGCCTCGTCTGCCGAGATGATCCGGGTCTTTGCACTGCCAAATCCGAACATGCCGCATCTCCTTCAAGCAAGCTTTGCGTAAATTAACCCGGAATCACGCAGCGGCAACGGGGCTCAGTAAAAGCTTTGCGGGTCGATATCGACCTGCACGCGCAGATCGCGGGTCAGCTTGTGCGGGGCCAGCCAGGCGCGCAGGGCGGGCTGCAGGGCCGCCGTTTTCGGCGCCTTGACCAGCAGGCGCAGGCGGTGGCGCCCGCGGATGCGCGCGATGGGCGCGGGCGCGGGCCCGAAGACCTGCGCGCCGACCGCGCGCAGGGGCGCGTCCGCGCGCGCGAGCCTCTCGCCAAGGCCCTGCGCCGCATCGAGATGGCGCGAGGAAATGACGATCCCCGCGAGCCGGCCATAGGGGGGCATGCCGAGCGCGTCGCGCTGGGCCGATTCGCTGCGCCAGAAGGCCTCTTCCTCGCCCGAGAGGATCGCGCGGATCACCGGATGGTCGGGCTGGCTTGTCTGGACGAGCGCCGTGCCCGGGCGTTCGGCGCGCCCTGCGCGGCCAGAGACCTGGCGCACAAGCTGGAACACGCGCTCGGCCGCGCGCAGGTCCGACCCCGAGAGCCCCAGATCGGCGTCGATCACGCCGACAAGCGTCAGCTGCGGGAAATTGTGCCCCTTGGCGACGATCTGCGTGCCGATGATGATCTGCGTCTCGCCGTCGGCGATGGCGGCGATCTGATCCTTGAGTGCGCGGGTCGTTCCGAACAGATCCGATGACAGCACGGCGATGCGCGCCTCGGGCCAGAGCGCGCGGGCCTCTTCCTCGAGCCGCTCGACCCCGGGGCCGACGGGCGCGAGCTTGCCGGCCACCCCGCAGGACGGGCAGGTTTCCGGGATCGGCGCGCTTGCCCCGCATTGATGGCAGATCAGGCGCGCGAGGAAGCGATGCTCGACCATGCGCGCATCGCAGTCGCGGCAGCCGATCTGATGCCCGCAGGCCCGGCAGAGCGTCAGCGGCGCATAGCCGCGGCGGTTGAGAAACAGAAGCGACTGCTCGCCCGCGTCAAGCCGTGCTGCGACCTGCGCGTGCAGCGTGGGCGCGATCCAGCGGCCGGGTGCCAGGTCTTCCGCGCGCAGGTCGATCGCGCGCATTGCGGGCAGCGTGTTGGGCCCGAAGCGCGTGCTCAGGTCAAGGCGCGCGTATTTGCCCGATTGCGCATTGGCCCAGGTCTCGAGCGAGGGCGTGGCCGAGGCCAGCACCACCTGCGCGCCATTGAGGCTGCCGCGCAGCACGGCCATGTCGCGGGCATTGTAGAGCACGCCCTCTTCCTGCTTGTAGGAGCTGTCATGTTCCTCATCGACCACGATCAGCCCCAGATCGCGGAAGGGCAGGAACAGCGCCGAGCGCGCGCCCACGACAAGCCCCGCGTCCCCCTGCCCCAGCATCTTCCAGCAGCGCCGCCGCTCGGCTGCAGTGACGCCGGAATGCCATTCGGCCGGGCGGGCGCCGAAGCGCGCCTCGACCCGGGTGAGGAATTCGGCGCTGAGCGCGATTTCGGGCAACAGGACCAGCGCCTGGCGACCCTGCGCGAGGCAGGCGGCCACGGCCTCGAGATAGACTTCGGTCTTGCCAGAGCCGGTGACGCCCTTGAGAAGCGTCGTCGCGAAGGCGCGCGCCGCGATGCCGTCGGTCAGCGCGCGCGCGGCGCGGGCCTGATCTTCGGTCAGCCGCGCGCCGGGGCGCGCGGGGTCGAGCCGGGGATAGGGCTGGTCGCGGGGGGCCGCATGCTCAACGAGCGCGCCGGCCTCGATCAGCCCGCGCAGGACCGAAGCGCTGGTGGCTGCCGCCTGCGCCAGATCGCCGGGGCTCAGGCCGCAAGCGCCCGCGTGCTCGAGCGCTTTGAGCACGCGGGCGCGGGCATCGGTCATCCGCGCGGGCGTCTGCGCGCCACGCGTGAGCAGCTTGCGCATCGCGGGCCCCTCGGCAAGGCCGGGCGCGCGGGTCGCAAGCCGCAGCATCGCAGGCAGGGGGGTGAGGGTGTAGTCGGCCACCCAGGCCAGGAACTCGCGCAACTCTGCCTGCATGGGCGGAAGATCAAGCACGCGGGCCACCGCGCGCAGCTTCGCACGCGGCAGAT
>SLKB01000049.1 GCA_007134805.1 Paracoccaceae bacterium | reverse complement strand
AAGGAAATTCCCATCTCGTCGCGGAAATAGCGCATCAGGTTCAACACCCCCGCACGGATCGACACATCGAGCATCGAGACCGGTTCATCGGCGACGATGAAGCGCGGCTCGAGCACGATGGCCCGCGCGATCGCCACGCGCTGGCGCTGGCCGCCCGACAACTCATGCGGGAAGCGTGTCATGTAGGTGTCGGCGGGTTTGAGGCCTGCGCGCTCCAGCGCCTGCACGACGCGGGCACGTTTCTCGGCGCCCTTGGCGAGGCCGTGGATCGTCAACGGCTCGCCCACGATATCCTGGATCGTGAAGCGCGGGTTCAGCGTCTGGTAGGGGTCCTGAAAGACCATCTGCGCGCGCCTGCGGAACGCCTTCAGCGAGGTCCCTTTCAGATGCGCGATATCCGCGCCCTCCGACAGGATGCGCCCGTCGGTGGGTTCCTGGAGCCGCACCAGCATCTCGCCCGTCGTGGTCTTGCCCGAACCGGATTCGCCCGCAAGGCCCAGGATCTCGCCCTCTTGCAGCGTCAGGTCGATCCCGTCGACCGCGTGCACCTTGGTGTCCGAGCGCCCGAAAAACCCGCCCGAGATCGGGAAATGCTTGACCAGCCCCTCGACCTGGAGCACCTCCGCGCTCTGGACGTGCGCGCGCCGGGTGACCGAGACGATTGTTTCGTTCAACCGAAGGCCGACCTCGGCCCAGGCGTCATTGGTCGCGGCGACGCGGCGGAATTCCTCGACGCGGTCGGGATAGTGGCAGGCCGTGTAGCGCCCCGGACCGACCTCGTGCTGCGCAGGCTCTTCCGCGCGGCAGCGGTCGGTGGCAAAGGGGCAGCGTTCGGCAAAGCGGCAGCCCTTCGGCGGGTCGAGCAGATTGGGGGGCGTCCCCGGGATCGAGATCAGCTCGCGCTGCGCGCCTTCAAGCGTGGGGAAGGCGTTGGTCAGGCCCATCGTGTAGGGGTGGAAGGGCTGGCCGAACACCTCGCGCACCGGGCCGGTTTCCATGATCTTGCCGCCATACATCACCGCGACGCGGTCGCAGGTCTGCACCACGACCGAGATGTCATGCGTGATGAACAAGAGCGCCATGCCCCGCTCGCGCCGCAGCCGGGCGAGGCGCGACAGGATCTGGGCTTGCGTCACCACATCAAGCGCGGTGGTCGGCTCATCCGCGATCAGCAATTGCGGCCGCAGCGCCATGGCCATGGCGATCACCGCGCGCTGTTTCATGCCCCCCGACATCTCATGCGGGTAGGCGCGCAGGCGCGAGGGATCCAGGCCCACGGCACGAAAAAGGTCTTCGGCCTGCGCCCATCCCTCGGCGCGGTCGATGCGGATATGCGCCTGCATCGCCTCGAGGATCTGGTCGCCCACCCGGTAAACCGGGTCGAGCGCGTTCATCGCGGCCTGGCTGATCCAGGCGATTTCCTTCCAGCGCACGCGGCGCATGTCCTCGCCGGTCAGCGGCACCAGGTCGCGGCCAGCGAAATCGATGCGCCCGCGCGGGATCTCGCCATTGGGTGGCAGAAGTTTCAGCATTGCTTTCGCAGCCGTGGTCTTGCCGCAGCCGGACTCGCCGACAAGGCCCAGCGCTTCGCCTGGTGCAACCGAAAAATCGATGCCATCGACCGCCTGTACCGGACCCGCGCCCGTGCGGTAATGGATCGCCAGGTCGCGCACATCGAGCAGGGTTTGCGTTGTCATGTCCTTCATTGCCGTGCCCTCAGTCTTGGATTGGCGACCACTTCCAGCGAGCGCGAGATGAAGAACACCGACAGCACCGTAATCATGATGAAGATCCCCGGCGGCAGGTTCCACCACCATGCGGTCCGCCATGCGCCCGAGAGCCGCGCGTCATGCAGGATGCCGCCCCAGCTGATCGATTGCGGCGGCCCGAGGCCAAGAAAGCTCAGCGTCGCCTCAGCGATGATACTGACGCCCACGATGATCGCGAGTTCGAGAAAGACCAGCGGCAGCACGTTCGGAAAGATGTGCAGATACATGATCCGCAGATCCGAGGCACCCGCGACGCGCGCCGCCTTGACGAAGGGCCGTTCGCGCAGGGACAGCACCTGGCTGCGGATCAGCCGCGCAACCGTGCGCCAGGTCAGAAGCGACACGGCAAGGATCACGATGGTCAGCGAGGGCTGAAAGAGCAGCACGAGGATCAGCGCGAAGGGCTCGAACGGGATCCCGTACATCACATCGACCGTGCGCATCAGGATCGTCTCGGTGCGCCCGCGATAATACCCCGCGATCAGCCCCACATTGGTGCCGATCAGCACCACGAGGGTCGCACCGAGAAAGCCCACCAGCAGCGCGATCTGGCTGCCATGCACATTCTGGCTGAACAGGTCACGCCCCAGATGGTCGGTGCCGAACCAATGCTCGCGCGAGGGCGGGGCGAGGCGGGTGACAAACCGGTCCGACCCGAGCGCGAGCCACGCGTCATCGGTCACCAGCAGCGCGCGCAGGTGTCGCTCGCTTTCGGTGGGCACGATGCCCCATGCAGCACCGTCCCATTCCATGATGATCCCGTTGCGCCCCGCAGCGATGGCGCGGCCCTCGTCATCGATCCAGCCGGCCCGCAGCGCCCGTGTGTCGGGGGCTGCGTCGCTGCTCCAGTCGCCAGTGGCGGAATCGCGGCGCAGCAAGGTGCCGCGCTCGCCCACCACCAGCGCCGCGCCCCCCGGCGCGATATGAATATGGTTGAGGTCGCGGCTGGAGCCGATGCGTTCCAACTCCGCCGTTCCGGTATCCGGGTCGTAGCGGATCGCGAGACCGCGTTCGCCCACGATCAGCGCGGTTCCATCCGCGTCGCGCGCGACCGAATTCAGCGGGAAGCCGCGCCCCACCGGGCTGTCGATCTCGGCAAGCGTGCCGTCATCGGCGTCAAGCAGCCAGATCTGCTCGCGCGTGCCGGTGATCAGCGCGCGCGACTCATCAAGCCAGGCGACGCCGCGCAGTTCCGCCTCGGGGGCGGGGATCAACCGCCATTCGGTGCCTGTGCGCAAGAGGATCGTGCCTGCAGATCCGACAATGACGGTGCGCCCCGCAGGCGTCAGATCGACCGCGTGCAGGTCGACCTCGGTCGCGACATCAGACTGTGTCCAGTCCTGCGCGCCCGTGCGCGTCCAGACAGTTCCGCCGCGCCCGACAATGATCGCATCGCCGCCCAGTTCGACAGCATCGTTCAGTGCGAGCGGGCCAAGGCTCTCGCGCAGCTCCCAGCCGTCGGCTCCGCGCGCAAGGACCGACCCATCCTCGATCTCGTTGATATGGCGCGGATCGTGGGGTGACAGGATCGGGGCGAACAGCGCCATGGCAATGATCAGCCCGAGCACGCACATCCCGATCACGGCCAGCCGGTCTTGCATCATCAGCCGAAGCGGCCCCGCCGCCGCGCGGAGAACAGGGGGTAGGGTCATCGGAAACTCACCCTCGGGTCAAGCGTGGTATAGAGGATATCGACCAGCAGATTGAGCGTGATCACGAAGGCCGCCATGATGAGGAAACTCGCCTGTGCCAACGGGAAATCCGATGTTCGCACCGCGTTGAGGATCTCGCGCCCGAGCCCGGGCCAGGAGAAGACCACCTCGACCACCACCTGCCCGCCGGCCGCGAGCCCGATCGTGACAGCAAGCTGTGTCACCACTGGCAGAAGCGCGTTGCGCGCGGCGTGCTTGTAGAGGATGTCACGCTCGGGCAGGCCCTTGGCGCGGGCCATCTCGATGAAATCCTCGCCATAGACCTCGAGCATGGTGTTGCGCATGATCAGAAGCGGCGAGCCCAGATAATAGAGCGCGACGATCAGCACTGGCATGATCGCGTGCCACAGGAAGTCGAGTGTCAGGATCTTGTCCCAGAACCCGTCCGCATCATAGGGCAGGGTGCGCATGCCCGAGGTCGGGAAGATCGACAGCCCCACCCCGAAGATCAGGATCGCGATCATGCCGGTCCAGAACATCGGTGCCGAACGGAACATCAGCCCGAAGAAGATCCCGACAGTGTCCGTGCGTGAGCCGCGCCGCCAGCTCAGCCATGCCCCCAGCGGCACCCCGATCGCATAGGCGAGCACGATTGCGCAGAGCATCAGGACCATGGTGTTGCCAAGCCGCTCCCAGACAATCTCGGCCACGGGCGCGCGGTAGCTGAACGAGGTGCCGAACTCGCCCTGCACGGCATTGGTCAGGAACAGCACGTATTGCCGCCAGAGCGGATCCTCGAGGCCGAATTGCGCACGCACGGCTGCGCGCTGCTCGGCATTCAGGCCTTCGGTGATCAGGGCGGCCGTGGGATCTGGCAGACCCATGCGGAACAGGAAGAACAGGATCGTCGCAATGATCCACAGCGAGAAGATCGCCTGCAGGACACGCTTGATCAGATAGGTGCGGCGGGACATCGCCATATCCTTCGGCGGGGATGTGAAAACTCAGGGCCCTGCCGCGGCGATGTCGCGCGGCAGGGCAGGGGGCGGCGCGGCTCAGCGCTGCAGCCGCCCGTCGCTGTCCCAGCTGTAGCCGGCCTCTTCCAGCTCGGCCCTCGCGGCATCCATGTCGAACTCGAACCGCTCCACGAAAGGATTGTGCCAGAAGGCATTGACCGGTGCGATCACGGTCGTGCCGACCTCGCCGCGCCCGTCGAGCAGCACATTGACCATGCGTTCGCGGTCCATCGCCATGGTCAGCGCGCGGCGGACGGCACGATCATCGAAAGGCTCGCGCCGCAGGTTGAAGGTCATGTGGAAATAGCCGAAATCCGGCACCGAGACGACGGTGAGATCCTCATTGTCCTCGGCCAGCGGGATCTGCCCCGGTTCCATCCGCCAGGCGGTCATGTCGATCTGCCCGGTCTGAAGCCCGGTGAACACCCCTTCGGCATCGGCGAAGATCTGGAACTCCACCCCGTCCACTGCGATATTCTCGGCGTGGAAATGATCCTGATACGTGGTCAGCGACATGAACTCGCCACGGTCATAGCGGTCGAACACGAAGGGACCGGAGCCGACCGTCGGGATCTGATCAGGCGTCAGGTCCTGCGGGTTCTCGATCTCTGACCAGATGTGTTGCGGCAGGATCGGGATCTGGCTGAGCGTGATCGTCGCAAAGGGCGCCGAGGGCTCGGTCAGATTGAAGCGCACCGACAGATCGCCCGTCACTTCGACCGACTCGATCGGGGCGAGGTAGGAATTGAAATAGCTGTATTCGCTGTTCATGTAGTAGTCGAAGGTGAAGGCCACATCTTCGGCCGTCAGCGACTCGCCGTCATGGAAGGTCATGCCTTCGCGCAGGGTGACGTCGACCGTCACGTCATCGACCGCCTCGACGGTTTCGGCTGCCCATGGCAGCGGCTCGACGTCCGGGGAAAGGCGCACCAGCCGGTCATAGTACAGCCGCATCCATTTCCAGCCCCACACACTGGTCGAGGCGAGCGGGTTCACGTTGTCGGGCTCTTGCGGGCCACCGATGCGCAGGGTACGGCGGTCGCCCACGGGCTCGGCCTCCATCGGCACCCATTCCGAATAGAGCCCTTCACCTGCCATCGCGTTCATGTTGGTGAAGGCAGTGTTATTGTAGGCCACGACCTCATCGCGGTGAAACAGGATCACGACGGGCACATCTCCCATGTAGAGATCCTGCATCTCATGGACGATGTCGCGCCGCGCATCGATATCGAACTCGGCGCCCTGCGCGTCATAGAGGGCGTCGTAATCCGGGTTGGAATACCCGCCGGGATTGTT
>SLKB01000036.1 GCA_007134805.1 Paracoccaceae bacterium | reverse complement strand
GATGCTGCATATCGATCTTGTGCGCGAACTCCCCGAGGCGCTGAAGCCGCGTCGCATCGAGATCGCCAAGGGCGCGCCGGAGCGCGCACAGCGGCTGGTCCAGTCCGACGCAGCCTGACAGGCGCAGGCGGGCGCGACCCGTCTGCAGGCGATCATCGAGGGGCCGCTTTTTGCGGCCCTTTTTCGTCGCGCGCCGACATCTCGGTTGCCCGCGCGCGCAGCCGGGCCTTCGCGCTACGCGACCACGGGAAGGGCGGCAGCTGATTTTCGCTTTCGGCGACGGCTCGCGCGATCATGCGCCGCGCTGCTTTCATCTGCATGAATTCTCTGTCCGCATCATGTTGCACCCCCCCGGTTCTCCAGTTCGTCAATTTGCATGGACCTTCGCAGCTGAATCGGGCCAGAGTTGGACGCGGACGCGGAAAATACACGGCGCAGCGGTGCGCTATCTTTCGCCGGACAACTTCAGGCTGTTACCGCCCGCGACGTCGCGGGACTCGGGCCGTGCTGGTTCCCTGCGCGCGGCGAAAGCTCGGGGCCTTGCCAAGTCCGCTGGTGCGATTTAGCTCATGGGCGAGCGGAACAGGGCAGGTGGAATGCAGGAAACATTGCTCGATCAGGCCTATGCGGCGAGCGAGGCGGAGCCCGAGGATGGCACGCTGCGCCTGAGTTACTATGCGCGGCTGGTCGAAGGCGAACTCTTTCTTCTGCTCGAGCGCGAGGCCGAGGGCGTGCAGATCGAGCCCAAGGTCTTCGATCTTGAAGACGGGCCGATCGTTCTGGCCTTCGACCTGGAATCGCGCCTGTCCGAGTTCACGGGCCTGCCGGCACCCTATGCGGCACTGCCGGGCCGGGCCCTGGTCGAGATGCTGGCGGCGAGCGACCGGCCGCTGGGGGTGGGCCTGAACCTCGGGGTCGCCCCCTCGGCACGGCTGCTGCCGCCCGAGATCATCGACTGGCTAGCGCAGACACTTGCCGAGCGGCCCTCGGAATTGCAGACCCGCGCGCAGGCGCTCACTGCCCCGCGGGGCTTGCCCGAGCAATTGCTTACCGCGCTTGATCAACGCCTTGCGCGGATGGAGGGGCTTGCCGAACTGGCCTATCTTGTCGGCGCCGAATACGAGGGCGGACGGCGCGGGCATATGCTGGCGATCGTGAATGCAGCACCCGGCGCCGAGGCCACGCTCGCGCGCGCAGTGAATGCCGCGCTGACCTTCTCGGGCATCGAGGCCGGGATGCTCGACGTGACCTTCATTGCCTCGGATGACCGGCGCGCTGCCGAATTCGCGCGTGTCGGGTTGCGCTTCGATCTGCCGCGCCGCGCGGCTGCGCCCGAGCCACAGGCACCCGGGCACGATCCGGACCGCCCCCCTCGGCTGCGCTGAGAGGCTGCTGACCAAGGTCGGAAAGCAGCACACTGACCGCATTCGCGAGGGAAATTGGTCCTTTCCAGGCGGCCCCATCTTGGCGTGGGTCGCGCCCGAGTTTCTGTGCCATGCTTGTCAAGGCGATTGCAGAGAGCAGTGTCGCGCTGACCCCCTGTCCGAGAAAGTCTTTCAGCAGCCTGGCCGGCAGGGGTGCACAAAAAATCCGAGCGTGAACGGGGCGGCAACGCTTTCTTCACCCAAAAGGCGAATGCTGACCGGATCGGCCGCGACCATGCCATGCGCGAGAGGAGGCAGCGTGCGACCCCTGTTCGGTCACTATCTTGCAACCTGGCTGGAGGCAGAGAGCCCCAGCTTCCAGCCCTATGTGCCGGTCGATTTCGACGAGGTGGCGCGCAGCATGCGGCTGGGCGATGTGCTGTTGGTCGAGGGCCGCGCGCGCGTCTCGACAGCGATCAAGTATCTCTCGCAGAGCACCTGGTCGCATGCGGCGGTCTATGTGGGCGACATGGTTCCCGGGCATGATGACGCTGCTCTGGTCGAGGTGACGCTGCAAAACGGCTGCCATGTCGTGCCGCTTGGAAAATATGCCCAGCACAACACGCGCATCTGTCGCGCGCTTGGCCTGTCCGAGGCCGAGAGGCGGCGTGTCGCGCGCTTCATGATCGACCGGATCGGGCTGGAATACGATTTGCGCAACATCATCGATCTTGCGCGCTTCTTCCTGCCCACGCCGCCCGTGCCGATCCGGTTTCGCCGCAGGCTTCTCGCGCTCGGCTCGGGCGATCCCACCAAGGCGATCTGTTCGTCGCTGATCGCGCAGGCCTTTCAATCCGTTGGCTATCCGATTCTGCCCGACATGCGCACCTCGAAGGCGCAGGGAAACCCCTATTCGCGGCAGGAAGTCTGGCATATCCGGCATCACTCGCTCTTCACGCCCCGGGATTTCGACCTCTCGCCCTATTTCGACGTGATCAAGCCGCTCACGCGCCGCGGTTTCGATCATCGCCGGATCGTGTGGTCGCCAGTGGGCGCGCCGGCGCTGGGTGATCCCCATGACAGCGCCGCCGCGCTGGCCATGGAAAAGGCGCGCAGGCAGGGGTAAAATTGGGGTATATTGATACCTATTTTACAACTATTTGATTTTGCAAGTCTTTAGAGCGCCTGGCCCTCTTGACCTGCGCGCAGGATCAAGTAGAAGGCGGCAGTCACAGCGCGCGGGTTTGCCCGCGCGCAGTCGTTCTTTCACTCTCTCTCAGGGTCTCGACATGAAAACCTATTCCGCCAAACCGGCCGAGATCGAGAAGAAATGGATCCTCATCGATGCCGAAGGCGTCGTGCTGGGTCGTCTCGCCTCGATCATCGCCATGCGCCTGCGCGGCAAGCACAAGCCAAGCTTTACTCCTCATATGGACATGGGCGACAATGTCATCGTCATCAACGCCGACAAGGTGCAACTGACAGGCAACAAGCGCAACAAGCCCAATTACTGGCACACGGGCTACCCGGGCGGGATCAAGTCGCGCACCACTGGCCAGATCCTCGAGGGCAAGTTCCCCGAGCGTGTCGTCATGCAGGCCGTCAAGCGCATGTTGCCCGGCGGCCCGCTCTCGCGTCAGCAGATGACGCATCTGCGCGTCTATGCCGGCGCCGAGCACCCGCATGAGGCGCAGCAGCCCGACGTGCTCGACGTCAAATCGCTGAACAAGAAAAACACGCGGAGCGCCTGATCATGTCCGAAGATCTCAAAACCCTCGAGGATCTGAAATCCGCAGTCACCCCAGTCGCGGAGGAAGCGCCTGCGCGCGAGCCTGTGCGCGATGCGCTGGGCCGCGCCTATGCCACCGGCAAGCGCAAGGACGCGGTTGCCCGCGTCTGGATCAAGCCGGGCTCGGGCAAGGTGTCGGTCAATGGCCGCGAAATCAACATCTATTTCGCGCGCCCGGTGCTGCAGATGATCCTGCGCCAGCCCTTCCAGGTGGCCGGTGTCGTCGATCAGTTCGATGTCTATGCGACCGTCAAGGGCGGCGGGCTTTCGGGCCAGGCCGGGGCTGTCAAGCATGGCATCTCGAAGGCGCTGCAGCTTTATGACCCGTCCTTGCGCGGGGCGCTGAAAGCGGCAGGGTTCCTGACACGCGACAGCCGCGTGGTCGAGCGCAAGAAGTATGGCAAGGCGAAGGCCCGCCGCAGCTTCCAGTTCTCGAAGCGCTAATCGGTCGTCGCGCATGACCCTGTCGCCCGCATGCGTCACTCGCGCGTGCGGGCGATCTGCTTTTGGCTTTCCTCTCGCCGCGCGGCTTGATTAAGTGGCCCCGCACAGTCAGCGGAGGCAGCATGTACAAGAATATCCTCGTCACGGTCGCTTATGAGGCCGAACATGACGCTACCCCCTCGCTCGAGATTGCGAAGGCCCTTGCGGATCCGGATGCGCGCCTCACTCTGATGCATGTGATGGAACCCGCCCCGGTCTTTGCGCTCAACTACATGCCCGAGGGCTGGCAGGAAGACCTGCGCCGGGCCATCGAGGCCGATCTTGGCCGGCTCGCCGGACCTCTCGGGCAGGATGTGAGTATCGTGGTGACCGAGGGCGATCCGGCGCATGAAGTGCTTGAACATGCGCGCGCGCAGCGGGTGGATTGCATCGTTGTCGCCTCGCATCGGCCCGGCACGCAATCGCTGCTGCTGGGCTCGACGGCGAGCAAGATCGTCGGGCGCGCGCAATGCTCCGTGCATGTCGCGCGACGGAAATGAGCCCGGCCACGCCGCTCGGCGGCTATGAGGTTTTGTTCCTGATGGCCGCCGAAGCCGAATACGGCCCGGATCTGCGCCGCCGCTTCACTCCGGTCATCACCGGGGTTGGTCCGGTCGAAGGGGCGATTTCCACAACAGTCACGCTGGCCGAGATGCGCGCGGCAGGTCGCTTGCCCGATCTTGTCGTCTCGCTCGGCTCTGCTGGCTCGGCGCGGCTGGAACAGGGCGGTGTCTATCAGGCCGCATCGGTCGCCTATCGGGACATGGATGCCTCGCCCCTCGGCTTTGCGCGCGGCGAGACCCCGTTTCTCGACCTGCCGGCGACGCTGGCGCTGCCGCATCGCATCGCGGGACTGGCCCAGGCGAGCCTCTCGACCGGGGGCGATATCGTCTCTGGTGCGGCCTATGCGGGCATTGCCGAGGATATGGTCGACATGGAAAGCTTCGCGATCCTGCGCGCCTGCCAGCGCTTCGATCTGCCCCTGGTGGTGCTGCGCGGCATCTCGGACGGCGCGGCCCCGCTTGAAGGGCTGCACAGCTGGACCGAGTATCTGCATATCGTCGATGCGCGCCTGGCCGAGGCCGTGGATCTGCTGGCCGCCGAGCTCCTCAGCGGTCGGATCAAGCTTGAGCGGCGCGACGCGGCGCCCTGATTTTCAGGTATATTTCCGCGCGTAGCGATGGCCGAGACCGGTCAGGATCTCATAGCCGATCGTGTCAAGCAGATCGGCGATGTCATCGACCCCCTGATGCGGCCCCAGAAGATCGAGCCTCTCTGGCGTTTCCGCGACCGCGCTGATATCGATGGTGAGCAAGTCCATCGACACGCGACCCACGAGCGGGCAGGGCAGATCGCCATGCCAGAGCGTGGCCTTGTTCGACAGCGCGCGATGGATCCCGTCCGCATAGCCCGCCGAGACGGTCGCCACTCGCATGTCCTGCGGGGCCGTGAAGGTGTTGCCATAGCCCACAGTCTCGCCGGCGGCGACAAAGCGGGTCTGGATCACCGGCAATGACAGGTGCACCACGGGCCGCGCCTTGGTGAAGGGGCGCCCGCCGTAAAGCCCGATCCCGGGGCGCGTCATGTCGAAATGATACTCCTGCCCCAGCAGCACCCCGCCCGTCGCCCCGAGCGAGCGTTTCACCCCGATCCCGTCGGTCAGCCGCCGGAACTCGGCCAGTTGCCAGGCATTCATCGGATGCTCCGGCTCATCGGCGCAGGCGAGATGCGACATCACGAGCGCCGGGCTCTGGTCCAGGACGATAGGGGCGACGGCCTCCCATTCGTCGAACTCCATGCCAAGGCGGTTCATGCCGGTATCAAGCTGGATCCCGAACAGGTGGCCGGGCAGGGACTCGACATGGCGGGTCAGCTGCTCGATGGAGTTGAGCATCGGCGTCAGTGCCGCCTCGCGTATCAGCCGCGCGTCCCCCTCCATATGGCCGCCATAGACATAGATCGGCAAGGACGGCCCGATTGCCGCGCGCACGGCGGTGCCCTCTTCGGCGATCGCGACGAAGAACTGCCGTGCGCCCGCGCGTGCGAGGGCATGGGCGACATGGCCTGCGCCCAGACCATAGCCATTGGCCTTGATCGTTGCGGCCGTCACGG
>SLKB01000322.1 GCA_007134805.1 Paracoccaceae bacterium | reverse complement strand
TCGCCACCCCGTCGCTGGAGGCGCAACTGCGCGGCTGGGGCTTTGCGGGATCGTTGCGGCGGCTCTCGCGCGGGGTCAATGCTGATCTGTTCTTTCCTCCGCCTGAGCGGCCCCAGGCGGAGGTGCCGGTGCTGCTGCATGTCGGGCGCGTCGCGGTCGAGAAAAATCTCGAGGCCTTCCTCAGCCTGACCGAGGCCGAGACCGGGCCCGTGCAAAAGTTGTCGTCGGCGACGGCCCCGCGCTCGCGGCCTTGCGCAAAGCCTATCCGGATGTCACGTTTCGCGGGGTCCCGGCGAGGCAGGCGCTCGCGGCTGCCTACAGGTCCGCCGATGTCTTCGTGTTTCCATCGCGCACTGATACATTCGGGATCGTCATGATCGAAGCGCTGGCCTGCGGGCTGCCGATAGCCGCCCATGATGTGCCGGGGCCACGTGATATTGTCACCGAAGCGTCTCTCGGGGTCCTCGACGACGACCTCGGCCTTGCGATCCGCCGCGCTCTTGTGGCGCCGGGAACAAGCGCCCGGACAGTAGCGCGAACGCCCATGCACAGTATAGCTGGCGCGCGGTCGCGCAGAGTTTCCTCGATCACGCTGCACGACGCGCGGTCCCGACTGCTGCGCACGCGGCTCTCGGGCAAGTGGATCCTGTCGCCGTGTGACCCGCGTGGAGCTTCGCTTTGGCGGGTATCTTGAGAGGACCCGGCATGTGTTCGGACCGTCCATCGAAGCCGTGCCCGGTGCAATGCTGTCCCTTCGAAGACATCGCAAGAATGACATCCGGACAGACCTCCATTTTTTGACAAGTGGGGAACATCAGCCTCTTCTTGAGGTTGAGAAGATCGGCATAAGATTGTTTTCATTTCAACCTGCAAGTGATTTTCAAGGTCTGAAAGCTGATCATTTCATGAGTATCCAAAAGATAATTCTAGGGAACATCAAATTGCGATGGAACTTTCAAGCCCGGGGCTCTTTGGGATGTTCACTCTCCGAGCTTGCAACCAATGATTCGCAAGATGATCGCTTATAGAGAGATCTAAATAATTTCAGTTCGTCTACAGGTTTAAGTTTGGAAAGCTGTCACCGAACAGATTTTCGTGGAATGTTTCTAATATGTATACAGTCATCTCATTTTACTCATATTGTACCTATATTTCGTCAAAAAGTAAGGATAATGCACGAAAATCAGATCAGACTGTATTAAAAATGTGGAAGTTTGTGCAGGATTTTAGTAATTACAAAATTGTCCTGAGAGCACCGGAACTGGTTGTTCAGGATGCGTTGAGTGACAAGAAGAGTAGAGTTGTAGAGCGTGTTTTAGTAGTGAGTATTCTAGTTCAGGTTGTGCAGGGTGCGCCGATTATGCGCGTCAAGGCATTCCGGGCGGCAATTGGATCAGAGCCTATATAAGAGCTTCGTCCTTTATGCCGCCCGGAGACAGGTAAATCCTTTTGGCGACACAGGTTGCCTCACTTTTTTCAACGTCAAGACACTTAATTTTCCAAAGTCTGATTGCGTAAGCAATAATTTCACACATTACTTTTGATTTAAAGATTGCGCGCTCGTTCCATCCCGAATGATGTCTTGGCCCTGTCGTCGGACGGCCCTGTTCATGGCAAGATCGAGCCTGCGGGGGCCAGTTCAGGATCGGGAAGGGGGGTGCCGGCCGTCTTCTGTGACCTGATCGACTGCGCCTGCCGTGTGCGCCGCGTGACGCCGCTGCTGGCCATCCGCATCAGCGTGCCTTGGCACCGACGCGGCGCCGCCGCCGTGATCGAGCAATAGGTGTTGCAGCGCAGGAGCGAGTGCGGACCCAAGCACTCTCACGCGAGCGTCCTTGGCAATGCCGTCTGAGTCGGCGGCATGAGAGCACGACATCCTCTCGAACGGGAACACGTTTACGGGTCGGCAACCTCACGCCAGTCCAGCACGATCTTGCCGGAATTTCCGCTGCGCATGATCTCGAACCCGGTCGCGAAGTCGGCCGCGGCCATGCGGTGGGTGATCACGGGGCGGATGTTCAGCCCATTTTCGAGCATTGCGATCATCTTGTACCATGTCTCGAAGATCTCGCGCCCGTAGACGCCCTTGATCGTGATCGCCTTGAACACGATGCGCGACCAGTCCACGAGCGATTTTCCCGGCGGGATGCCCAGCAGCGCTATCCGCCCGCCCATGACCAGATTGTCCACCATCTGGTCGAGCGCCTGCTGATTGCCCGACATCTCCAACCCGACATCGAACCCCTCGCGCATCTTCAGCCGCGACTTCACATCGCCCAGGTCCTCTACAGCCACATTCACTGGCACAAGATCGGCCACTTTCGCTGCCAGATCCAGCCGCATCGGGTTCACATCGGTGATCACGACATGGCGCGCGCCGACATGGCGGGCGACGGCCGCAGCCATGATCCCGATTGGCCCCGCGCCCGTGACCAGCACATCCTCGCCCACCAGATCAAAGCTCAGCGCCGTATGCACGGCATTGCCGAGGGGGTCGAGGATCGCCCCGATCTCGTCATCGATCGCATCGGGCAGCAGCACGACATTGAACGCGGGCAGGCGCAGATATTCGGCAAAGGCGCCCTGTTCATTGACCCCGATGCCGCGTGTCGCGGGGTCGAGATGGAACTTGCCTGCGCGGCTCTGGCGGCTGTCGCGGCCAATCAGATGCCCCTCGCCCGAACAGCGCTGGCCGATCTGCAGACCCGTGACATTGCGCCCCAGCGCAACGATCTCACCGGCGAACTCATGGCCGGTGATCAGCGGCACCGGAACCGTGCGTTGCGCCCAGTCGTCCCAGTTCCAGATATGGATATCGGTGCCGCAGATGCCCGTCTTGTGCACCCGGATCAGCACATCATCGGGCCCTATTACGGGCACCGGGGCGGTGACCTGCCACAGGCCCGGCTCGGGGCGGGATTTTTCGAGCGCCTTCATCCCAATACTCCCGTATCGCGCCCGGCCTGTTCGAACGCCGCCAATGCCGCGTCCAGATCGGCGCGGCTGAGCGCTGCATTCATCTGGGTGCGGATGCGCGCCTGATCCTTTGGCACGACCGGAAAGAAGAAGGGCGCGACATAGACCCCGAGGTCAAAGAGCCGCGCCGCCATCGCCTGGGCCTTGTGCGCATCATGGAGCATGACCGGAATGATCGGGTGCGCGCCGGGCAGCAGGTCGAATCCGGCCGCGCTCAACCCTGCGCGCCAGTGGGCGGCATTCTCGAAAAGTGCTGCGCGCAGCTCGTCGGCCCGTTCCACCAGATCCAGCGCCGCAATCCCCGCCGCGACTATCGCAGGCGGCAGCGCATTGGAAAACAGATAGGGCCGCGCGCGCTGGCGCAGCAGGTCGATCACCGGCTGCGGCCCCGCGATGTAGCCGCCCAGCGCGCCGCCCAGCGCCTTGCCCAGGGTGCCCGTCAGGATATCGGCCCGCACCCCCAGATGCGCAGGCGTGCCGCGCCCCTGCGGCCCCATGAAGCCCGTGGCATGGCAGTCATCGACCATGACCAGCGCCTCATGCTGATCCGCCAGCGCGCGGATCTCGGGCAGCTTGGCCAGATACCCGTCCATCGAGAACACGCCATCGGTTGCGATCATGACATGGCGCGCGCCGCTCTCGCGGGCGGCCTTCAACTGCGCCTCCAGATCCGCCATGTCGGAATTGGCGTAGCGGTACCGCCGCGCCTTGCACAGCCGGATCCCGTCGATGATGCTGGCATGGTTCAGCGCGTCCGAGATCACTGCGTCATCGGGCCCCAGCAATGGCTCGAACAGCGCGGCATTGGCGTCGAAACAGGCCGCGAAGAGGATGGAGTCGTCCATGCCGAGGAACTGCGCAAGGCGCGTCTCCAGCGTGCGGTGCAGATCCTGCGTGCCGCAGATGAACCGGACCGAGGCCATGCCGAAACCATGCTTCGACATCGCCGTGCTGGCAGCGGCGATGAGCGCGGGATGATCCGCCAGCCCCAGATAGTTGTTGGCGCACAGGTTGATCACCTCGCGGCCGCCCACCTGCACGCGGGTCGATTGCGGCGTCGTGATCAGCCGCTCGCGCTTGAACAGCCCGTCAGCTTCGATCTGGCTCAGGGTTGCGCGAATATCATCAAGAAAGCCCGTCGGCATGTGGCATGTTCTCCAGTCTTGCAAGCGGGGCTCCAGCGCGCGACACGGCGCCCCGGGCTGCTGCGTTCAGGTCCGGGCGCGCTCGAAGGCCGCCCAGGCGCGCGCGAAGGCTTCGAACGCCAGATCCGGCGCAAGAGCCTCGTAAATGAGTTCATGTTCGGCCGACAGCAGTTTCTCGATCCCGCGGGCGAGACTGTCGACCACATCAGCCGGAATCACCACCGCCCCATGCCGGTCCGCATGGATCAGATCGCCTTGCGCAACGTGCAGCCCGAAGATCGTGACCGGCGCGCCGATCGAGCGCACATGCACGAAACCATGGCTCGGTCCGATGCTGCCGGCGATCACCGGGAAACCGTCCGGCAGATCGCCCAGATCGCGCATCACCCCGTTGGTCAGCGCGCCGGACATGCCAAAGCCCTTGTGGATGGTGGTATTGACCTCGCCCCAATAGGCGCCGATGCAGTCGGGGAAATCCAGATCCTCGATCACTGCGACTGACGGTTTGGGCGCGTCATACATGGCCCTGTAATAGTCCATGCGGCGCGCGCGGATCACCTCTGCGGGCTCGGTGGGTGGTGCAAGCGCTGCAATCTGCGCCGTCACCGCATAGCCGACAACGCTGTGGCCCGGGTCTGAACACAGCATCGTGCCGCGGGTAAAGGCATCGAAGCCACGTTTGCCCTGCACCGTTTCTATGGCATTGCAGACTGTGGGCGTATCGATGCCGCGCAGAAGCTTGAGCAGTTCAGGTGTCATTGTTCCAGCCATTCCTTCAGGGCGGTGCGCGTGGCGTCGGGCTGTTCCAGCGGCGGCAAATGCCCCGCATCCGGCACGAGCACCAGTTTCGATTGTGGCATTAGCGCGTGCATCAACGCGTGACGGTCGTGCGGGCAGAGGCGGTCATGTTCGCCCATCAACACCAGCGCGGGGCCAGTGAAGCCGCGCAGGGTGGCCTGCTGGTCGGCCCGGTCGCGCAGCGCCAGCGACTGGCGGTGAAACACCTGCGGGCCAAGGGCGCGCGCCATCTCAAGGCACAGATCCAGCGTGGCGATGTCGGACGGGTCGGCGAGGTAATTGGGCTTCATCTCGTCGCGCATGACACCATCGAGATCGCCCGCCAACGCGCGCGCGATCTGCGGCGCGCGGCGGGCCTGCACGTCGGGCGCCTCGGCCAATGGGTTGGTGTCGAGCAGGGCAAGGCGTTCCACCCGCTCCGGCGCCTGTTCCAGCATTGCCATGGCCACGATCCCCCCCAGCGACAGCCCGGCCAGCGCGAAACGCGCAGGCGCGTCGCGCAGGATCGCTGCGGCCATCGCGGCCATGCACGCACCTTCGACCGGCACGGCGTGATGAATGGCGCGCGGGCCCAGCGCGTCGGGCACCGCGCCCCACATGCGGGCATCACACATCATCCCGGGGATCAACACCAGCGGCGTCATGGCACGCGCCGCGCCCCCTCTGACAAGGCGGCCAGCTTCGCCCAGGCGATTTCCGGATCCACGGCCCCGAAGCCCGCGAACGTGCCAAAGCCGCAATCACTGCCGGCGATGACGCGGTCAGGGCCGACGATCTCGGTGAAGCGCTCCAGCCGCTGCGCGACCAGATCGGGGTGCTCGATGAAATTGCTGGTCGTGTCCACGGCGCC
>SLKB01000159.1 GCA_007134805.1 Paracoccaceae bacterium | reverse complement strand
TTTGAACGGGGTCGGATCCCGCGCCCTATCACCAGCGCAACCGGTTTGAGCGGTGCTGCACCACGCTCCAACACTCCCCGAAATGGCAACGCGCCATGAGACACTTGCGCGCGACGGCCGAGCGCTCGTCCCCATGGACTGCACGCGCCCCTCGGCTCGGCATCATGCGCCCCTCTCATCCTAGTGCCGAGCACTCCAACTCAGCGAGGCGCGATGGCGGGTGTAGAACTCGCCCAGCATGCCGAGAAGAAGCAGCCCGACGCCCACATAGACCGGATAGAGCATCGAGGTATGCATCGGATTGTAATTGATGAAGGCAAAGCCGCGTGCCTGATCGATTGCATGGAACAGCGGGTTCCAGGCGAAGTATTTCAGATATGCCTCTGGCAAGGCATTTGCGAGGAAGAATTTGCCCGAGGCGACCATGTTCAGCCTTGTGATCGCCATTGTCAGAAGCTGGCTCAGCCCCGGCATCCAGGGTCTGATCGCATAGAGCACCACACCAACGGCGACCCCTGCGAACCAGACCGCCAGCAGCATTCCGAAGGCCGCGACAGGCTGGTGGATCTCGATCGGGGCCCAGATCGCATGATAGAGAAACAGGATCACCAGCACCGAGAGCAGCTGGATATACAACTCTCCCAGCGCCGCGCCGCCAATGGCGATGATCGGGTTCATCGGGCGGTGCTGCATCATGTTCGAGGCCGGCCCGTCAGTGCCCACCACCTTGCCGATCACCTTGACATGCACCATGAACAGGAACACTCCGCTGATCAGGTAGATCAGCGTATCGCCACGGATCGCGGCACCGCGCATGCCCATGGCGACGAAGATCAGCATGAACACTGCCACAAGGATCATCGTCTGCGCGATATTCAGCAGCAACCCGATGATCGCATTGCCATGGCTCTTGCGGACATCACGCACCGCGTGGTGATAGATCAGCTCGAGAATGGTGGTCACCTGTTCAAACCGGGATATGGAGCGCGTGTTTGCAGGCATGACCGGGCTTTGACCTTGAGAGCGAGCGGGCAATGAGCTACCCGTGGTGCGACGCAGGATAGGCCAGGACTGGTCAACACGCAATGAACAGGCGCGACATGAGAGGCCGGAATGCAGGCAGATGATCCGAGAATTGAGCAGATTTTCCGGCGACTCGCGCTCGAGGCCGGGGCCGAGATCATGAAGATCTACAACGCGGCCGAGATGAATGTGCGCGCGAAATCCGATGCAAGCCCGGTGACCGAGGCAGATGAGGCCGCCGACCGCGTGATCAGCGCCGGCCTGCGCGCAGCCTTCCCCGATGTTGCGCTCGTCACCGAGGAACAGGCTGCGAGTCATGCAACCCGCGCGACCACCTTCCTGATCGTCGATCCGCTGGACGGAACCAAGGAGTTCATTCAGCGCCGCGGCGATTTCACGGTCAATATCGCGCTTGTCAAGGATGGCCTGCCCGTGCGCGGGGTGGTCTTTGCCCCGGCCAAGGCGCGCATGTTCTACACCCGCGCCGATGGCACCAGCGTTGAAGAGCAGGGACCCTTCGCGCTCGATCATCCCGGTCCGCTGCGCCGCCTTGCGATGCGCGCGCCGGATCCGGGCGCGCTTGTGGTTGTCGCGTCAAAATCGCATCGTGACGCCGCCACAGACGCCTATATCAGCCGCTACAATGTCGCCGACAGCCGCAGCGCGGGCTCGTCGTTGAAATTCTGCCTCCTCGCCGCGGGCGAGGCCGATCTCTATCCGCGGCTTGGCCGGACCATGGAATGGGACACGGCGGCAGGGGATGCCGTGCTGCGCGGGGCAGGGGGTGAGGTGCTCGATTTCGACACCCATGCCCCCCTCGTCTATGGCAAGCCGGATTATGCAAATGGCTTCTTCATTGCCCGCCACCCGGCAGTGGATCTTGTGCAGGCCTGAGCAGAGGTGCGCCGCGCGCGCATGCAGCGCCGCTGCATCTCGGCCATGCTGAGCGAGCAGCCGCCATGGCTGGACCGCTGGTTCAGCCTGCGCATGTCTCTGAAGGCCCACAGGCTTTCGCTGCGCGCGCGGCTCAGGGCGGGCGACCTCACGCTCTTGCGGCGCGGAACATGGGCACGCGACGCGATCCTGCTCTTCTGCACGATCCGCAACGAGATTGAGCGTATCGACTGGTTCCTGCGCCATTATCGCGGCCTGGGTGTGGACCATTTCATCTTTATCGACAATGCCAGCACCGATGGCACGGGCGAGCTGTTGCGTGCCCAGCCGGATGCGACACTGTATACGACCGCGGCCAGCTACAAGGCCGCGCGCTTCGGGCAGGACTGGATCACGGCGCTGATGGACCGCCACGGGCACCGGCACTGGTGTCTGGTGGTCGATGCCGACGAGTTGCTGATCTATCCGCACTGGCCCGCGCGCCCCTTGCCCGCGCTGACCGCGTGGCTCACGCGCGAAGACCTGCCGGTTCTGCCCGCACTGCTGCTGGAGCTATACCCCAAGGGCGCGCTCGGCGCGGCAGCTTGCCCACCCGGCGCTGATCCGCTCGCCGTGCTCGAATGGTTCGATGCGGGAAACTACACGATCCGGCACAAACCCCTCCTTGACACCCTGCTCATCCAGGGGGGGCCTCGGGCGCGGATGTTCTTCACCCAGACCCCGGAGCGCGCGCCCACACTCACCAAGCTGCCGCTGATCCGTTGGCGCCGCGGCTATGCCTGGGCGAACTCGACGCATTCGATCCTGCCACGCGGCCTCAATCGCGTCTATTCCCGCGACGGGGGGGAGGGAATTTCCGGCGCGCTCCTGCACACGAAATTCCTGCCGACGATCCGGAAGAAATCGGCAATCGAAAAGCAGCGCGGCGAGCATTTCGGCAATGCCCCGATCTTTGATGCCTATTATGATGCGCTGGCGGCAGGGCCGCGCCTCTGGACACCTGCCTCGACCCGCTTCGAGGGCTGGCAACAGCTTGAGGAGCTTGGGCTGATGTCGCGCGGTGGATGGGCGTGATTAATGAAATCTGAACAAACGCGGCCTATCCGAAAGAATGTTGCAATCGCAGAAGCATTTGGGCATCACTCGGAAAGATGGCGCGCGGCAGGCAATAAGAGAGAAGGGGCGCCGCCGCGATCCCCCTGACTGCCTGCGCGGGAACGGATCGGGGCACATGCGGGCAGTTGAATGAGTGTGTTGAAACAGCTCAAGTTACGCGGCAAGCGGCAGGCAAAACTCCTGCGGGCGCTGCGCAAGAGCATGTCGCTGCGCCTGCGCATCAACCGCACTGATCTGATACGGCCGCGCGATATCCTCGTCTTCGTGACCTTGCGCAATGAAGTGGCGCGATTGCCCTTTTTCCTCGACTATTACCGCGCCCTCGGGGTCGGGCATTTCCTTATCGTCGACAATGCATCGGATGATGGCTCGGCCGAGTATCTGCTCGAGCAACGCGATGTCTCACTTTGGTCGAGTTCTGCGAGCTACAAGGACGCGAGTTTCGGGGTCGATTGGATCAACCATCTGTTGTGGCGCTTCGGGCCGGGGCATTGGGTCCTTGTCGTCGATGTCGATGAATTCCTCGTCTATCCGTTCTGCGACACGCGCCCCTTGTCGGCACTCACCGACTGGCTCGAAGCGCAGGGACGGCCTGCGTTCTCGGCGATGCTGCTCGACATGTATCCCAAGGGGCCGGTGACTGCCCAGCCCTACTGCGCGGGGCAGGACCCTTTCGAGATCGCGCGCTGGTTCGACCCGACCAATTATATCATCAGGCGCAACTCTGAGTTGCAAAACCTCTGGATCCAGGGCGGGGTGCGGCTGCGCGCCATCATGCGCGACACGCCCGCGCAGGCGCCGGCGCTCAACAAGATCCCGCTTGTGTTCTGGGCGCGCAAATACGCCTATGTCAGCTCGACCCATATGCTGCTGCCGCGCGGGCTCAACCGCGTCTTTGACGAGAGCGGGGGCGAGCAGGCATCGGGCGTACTGCTGCACGCCAAGTTCCTCGACACGATCCTTGGCAAGACCGAAGAAGAGCTGCGCCGCGGCGAGCATTACGCACAGAGCCGCGAATACCGCGCCTATGACGCGATGCTACACCGCAAGGACAGCTTCTGGTGCGAGTGGTCGACCGAGTATATCAACTGGCGCCAGCTGGAGATCCTTGGCCTGATGTCGAAAGGGGATTGGGCATGAGCGCGCAGCGTGCACCAGCCTCTGCGCCCTTGGGCGTCGTGATCCTGTGCCACACGGCCCTGCACCGCGTGGCGGCTGTCGTCCGCTTCTGGCTTGCGGCAAGTTGCCCGGTCGTGCTGCATGTCGACCGCGCCGTGCCCGAGGCCGATCTGCAGGCGCTGCGCGCGGAACTGGGCGCGCAGCCGCTGTTGCGCTTCGGGCCACGCCACCGCTGCGACTGGGGGTCCTGGGGGCTTGTCGCGGCGACCCAGGATTCCGCGGCGCTGCTCCTCGATGACTTCCCGGATGTGACGCATGTGCTCTTGACATCGGGGTCCTGCCTACCGCTGCGGCCAGTCGCAGAGATGCTCGCGACGTTGCAGGCCCGCCCCTGTGTCGATTTCATCGAATCCGTGCCGGTTGCGCATGGCGAGTGGATCCTGGGCGGGCTTGGCGAGGAACGCTTCACGCTTTACTTCCCGTTCAACTGGCGGCGGCAGCGGTGGCTTTTTGACCGCGCGGTCGAGTTGCAGCGCCGGCTGCGCGTTGCGCGCCGGGTGCCGCGCCCGCTGGTACCGCATCTGGGCGCGCAATGGTGGTGCCTTACGCGTGCAACGCTCGGCGCGATCCTGAAGGATCCCGCCCGGCCGCACTATGAGCGCTATTTCCGCCGCACCTGGATCCCCGACGAGGCCTATTTCCAGACCCTCGCCCGGCTGCACGCGGCAGAGATCGAAAGCCGGTCGCTGACGCTGGTGAAGTTCGACAGGAATGGCCGACCGAATCTCTTCTATGACGATCACCTGCATCTGCTGCGACGGTCAGAGTGTTTCATGGCGCGCAAGATCTGGCCCGAGGCCGCGCAGCTTTATGATTTCTTCCTCAACAACCGCGCCGCGAAGCTCGATCCGGTCCCGCCAGAGCCGGCCAGGATCGATCGCTATTTCGAGCTTGCCGCAGCGCAGCGCCGTGACGGGCGCGCGGGGCTCTACATGCAGAGCCGTTTCCCGCGCGAGGATGCATCACGGGTCAAGTCGGCCGGGCCCTATTCGGTCTTCTGGGGTTTCGATCAGATCTTTGCGGATTTCGACTACTGGCTCGGTCAGGTCAGCGGGCTGCGGGTTCATGGTCATCTCTATGCGCCCGAACGCGTGCAGTTTCACGGCGGCGCGAAAGTCTGGCACGGGGCCCTTAGTGATGCGGCCGCGATCCGGGACTACCATCCGCGCATGTTCCTGACCAATCTCCTCTGGGCCACGCGCGGCGAAAGGCAATGCTTCAGCTACGGCCCGTCTGATCACATGGATCATGAACTCGACTGGTTCATGGCAACCGACATGAATGCGCGGCTCTCGATGATCACGGGCGCCTTCGCGCTGAGCATCTTCCGGTCCGGGCAAACCGGACCGGAGCTTATCGCCAGGCTCACGGAAGCGCATAAGCGCGAGCAGGAATTCCTGGCGATACTGCGCTCGCGCTGGGCAGTGGCAGAGATTCGGATCCATGGTCTGGCCGAGGCGCTGGGCGCGCCGCAGCAGGTGCTGGGCGGTGCGATCGAGGGGGTCGCCGACGCGCCGGCACGCGCGATTCACGGCTGGCCGGCGCTGCGATCCCTCGACGGGTTCGACGCGTTCGTGGCGGGCCTGAGCAAGCAGGGATTGCCGCCGCAGCTGCGCAAGGATCTGACCCTGTAGTCCACTGCGCCCGCGGGTCTGCGCGCTCAGGCGGCCTTGCTGGTCTCTCCCGAATTCAGGATCGCGAAGATCTTGGCCGGATCCTCGTTCGCACGCAGTTTCTCGCAGACCCGCCCGTTGCGCAGCGTGCGCGAGATGAAGGCGAGCGCCTTGAGATGATCCACACCGGCATCGCGCGGCGCGAAGAGCGCGAAGACGAGGTCGACGGGGGATTTGTCAACCGATCCGTAATCCAGCGGCTTCTCGAGTCGAAAGAATACGCCCTGCACAGTGTCGAGATGATCGATGCGGGCATGCGGCAAGGCGACCCCGTAGCCAACGCCGGTTGGCCCGAGGCTCTCGCGCTCCTGCAGCGCCTCGACGACCATATCAGCGTCGAGCCCGTAGACGCTCTTGGCGACCTCGCCGATACTCTGGAACAGGCGCTTCTTGCTGGTGGCGGATCCGAGAAAACGCACAGCGGCCGGTTTTAGAAGCGTCGACATGTCCATAAGCAGGTCTCCATGAGTAAAATACGCATCAGTCTCCCGGATATCCGTTCCGGGCATGGGCCGTTTCAAAAAACATGGGTCAGGTCTGCGGGTCGACCCAACCGATATTGCCATCTTCGCGCCGGTAGACCACGTTCAGGCCGCCGTGCCGCTCATTGCGAAAGATCAGGACCGGCGCGTGCGCGAGTTCCATCTGCATGACGGCCTCTCCGGCGGACAGCGAGGGGATCTTCAGTTCCATTTCGGCGATGATTATCGGCTGCAGCGACTCAGGCTCTGTTGCCGAGATCTCATCATCAGAGGCGAGGATATAAGATGATGCGCCGGCGAACTCAACAGGGGTCGGCCGATCACGATGATGGTCCTTCAGCCGGCGCTTGTAGCGGCGCAGCTGCTTGTCGAGTTTCTCGCGGCAGGATTCGAAGGCTGCATAGATCTCGGCCGCCTGCGCGCGCGCCTGCGCATTGAGCCCGGTGGAAAGATGCAGCGTCGCTTCACAGACGAAATTATGCGCATCACGAGAAAAGATCACCACAGCGTCGGTCGGGCGCTGCTGGTATTTTTCCACCAGCTCGCCGAACTCGGCCTTAACATGGGTTTGCAAAGCCTCTCCGATATCGATCTGTTTTCCACTGATCTGATAACGCATGCACGTCTCCTTGCTGTAGCGCAGATTCTGTTCCGCCATGTCCCTCGTCTGTCGTGCGGCCCGGATGTCGCAATGCGATGCCGTGCCGGCCGCGCCGGGCACCGAGAACCACCATTTGGCGCAAACTCACTCTAAGATGTCAATGCTTTCCGAATGCTTGTTCAGGCGATCGCCCATGCGGCTAGTCCAGTCGGAAATCGGCGCCGAGATAGACGCGCCGCACATCCGCATCAGCCACGACCTCCGCGGGTGTGCCGGTTTTCAACACGGTTCCGTCGTGCAGAATGTAGGCGCGGTCCACGATGGCGAGGGTTTCGCGCACGTTGTGGTCGGTGATCAGAACACCGAGGCCGCGCGTCTTGAGATCTGCGACAAGCGTGCGGATCTCGCCCACCGCGATTGGGTCGACCCCGGCAAAGGGCTCGTCCAGAAGCACATAGCGCGGGTTTGCGGCAAGCGCGCGGGCGATCTCGACCCGGCGCCGCTCACCGCCCGAAAGCGCCAGCGCCGGGGCGTCGCGCAGATGTTCGATCGAGAATTCATCGAGCAGCGTCGCGAGCCTGTTTCGCCGCTCGGCGCGGTCCTTCTCGCTGAGCTCGAGCACCGCCATGATGTTCTGTGCGACTGTCAGGCCGCGGAAGATCGACATTTCCTGCGGCAGGTAGCCAAGCCCCAGATGCGAGCGGCGATAGAGCGGCAGGCCCGTCGCGTCACGGCCATCGATCCGCACAACGCCACCTTCATGGTTCACGATCCCGGCCACGCAGTAGAAACAGGTGGTCTTGCCGCAGCCATTGGGCCCAAGGAGTGCGACAACCTCGCCGGGGCACAGATGCAGCGAGACATCGCGCAGCACGACCCGCTTGCCATAGCGTTTCTCAAGATTGACGATCTCGAGCGCGGGGCCCTCGATACGGGACGGGCGGGGCTCTGCGGGCGTCTCGGCCATGGTGCGCGGCATCGTCATGCGGTCTCAGGGCGAGGTCTGGATGATGCTGCGCACATTGCCCTGCATCTGCCCAGTGCCGCTGCGCAGATTGACATCGAGCATGTCGCCCGAAAGCACATTGCGGCCTTGTGTCAGGATCACCGATCCGCGCATGCTCACCGTGCCCGCGACGATCTCGTAGACGGCCTCGCGCGCCTCGGCGGCTTCGGCGGCGGTGACCAGCGTCACCCCGCCCGACGCCTCGAGCCGCTGGATGCTGCCGTCGCTGCCGGGTGTGTAGTAGATGCGGATCTCGGGCGCTGCGAGCCGCATGTCGCCCTGTCCCAGCACCGCGTTTCCGGTCAGGATGGTCTCGCCGGCGTCAGTATCGACACTGAGCCGATCGGCGCGCAACTCGATCGGCGCGCCGCGCACGGCATCGAGACCCGAAAAGGTGAGCCCTGTGCCCTGTGCCAGCGCCCCGCCGGGGGCCGCACAGACCAGCATCAGCGCCAGGAGCCGGATCGCGGCACGAATCTCCCTCCTGAGCGGTAAAACGATCACATCCACTTACTCCTCCGGGAGGTATATCAGCCGCACATTGCCCTCGAAGGCAAGCAGATATCCCGCGCGGGCCGTGGCGGGCCGGGTCAGGTGCAGCCGGTCTGCCGTAATCTCTCCGCTAGGGCCGTCACCGCGGATGCCGCCCGAACCCCTGACATCAACCTGCGACAGGGCAGCTTGCAGAACCGGCATGCGTAGCCGGTAGCCATCCGACGTCTCCAGCATCACATCGCCATCCATGAGCATCGCGTCCGCGTCCTGATCGATGCGCCCGGCACTGGCCTCGAACCAGACCCGGCGGGCATCATCGAAGTCCAGCCGACCCTGCGGCGCATCAAGCGACAGCAACAGCGGCTCATTGCTCTCAAGGTCGCTGTCCGAGCGGATCGAGGCCGCGTGGATTGTCATCGCGATGTCGTCCTGGGTGACACCGGCGATGCGCGCAGCCCCGATGCGCGGCCCCATGGTCAGCGTCTCGACATCAAGCCCGGACATCTCGACCGCGCGCTCGGCATCGATGTTCCGCGCGAGCAGAAAGATCGTCGACAACAGCACCACCGCGCCAAGCGGCAGCAGAAGCCGCATCAATCGCCCGACAGCGAGGCGCAGCGGCGAAGGCAGACGGCGGCGCGGGGGCGGGGCGCGCTGGGGGACGTCGGGCGCCTGCATCAATGCGCGAAAATGTCTGTCTCGGGCCAGCCCATCAGGTCAAGCTCGGCCCGCGTCGGCAGGAAATCGAAACAGCGCTGCGCCAGTTCCGTGCGCCCTTCGCGCTCGAGCATCGTGTCAAGCACGCTGCGCAGGCGATGAAGATGCAGCACATCCGAGGCCGCATAGGCCTGCTGCGCATCGCTGAGCGCCGGCGCGCCCCAATCCGAGCTTTGCTGCTGCTTCGAGATGTCGACGCCGAGCAATTCCGTCAGCAGGTATTTCAGACCGTGCCGATCCGTGTAGGTCCGCACCAGCTTCGAGGCGATCTTGGTGCAATAGACCGGCGCCGTGGTCACCCCGAACCGGTGGCGCAGCAGCGCAATGTCGAAGCGCCCGAAATGGAACAGCTTGAGCACCTGCGGATCGCGCAGCAGCCGAACCAGATTGGGTGCCGGGCGCTGCTCGCCCGCAACCTGCACAAGATGCGCGGTGCCATCCCCGCTCGAGAGTTGCACAAGGCAGAGCCGGTCGCGATGCGGGTTCAACCCCATCGATTCGCAATCGATCGCGACGGTCGCGCCCAGATCGAGCCCGTCGGGCAAATCGTCCGCGTGAAGATGGATGCCCATGGTTGCTCCCTGCTTGATGACGTGGCGCGGATGGATGACCGCGGCGCGCTTCCTTGCGCTAGGCGGGTCGGGGCGGAAAATCAAGGGCTTTGCGCGCGTTTCGGGGTGACGCGACGTTGCGCCCTGCTGTGCTCGCACGGCGCGTTGGATGTGGCGATTTTCGCGCTAGATTTCATCATATGGACAGTTTCGGCGCAACCCAGCCCAGGATGCACCAACCGCCCCCTGCCACAGACGGGCGCGTCTATTCATGCGCCGAGCAGAGGGTCGACAGCGCGATCCACTGGGCCGGGCTCTTGGTCGCCACGCTGGCCGTGCCTGCCCTGATCTGGGTGGCAGCCAGGCAGGGGATCGACCCGGCGCATGGCCCGGCGATCCTCGCAAGCCTCATTTACGGGGCAACGCTGCTGGCCATGCTGGGCGCCTCGGCGCTTTACAACCTTTCGCGCGGGTCGGGGCTGGGCTGGCTCTACCGCAGGCTCGATCATTCGGCAATCTTCCTCAAGATCGCGGGGACCTACACACCGTTCACGCTGATCACGGGGCAGGGCCTGTGGGTGATGGCGGGGCTCTGGGGGGCGGCGCTGTTTGGGGTCGTGCTGAAATGCATCTCGCCCATGCGGTTCCGCGGAATCGGGCTCGTGCTCTATCTCGGCATGGGATGGGGCGGCGTGCTCATCTTTCCCGACCTGCTCGCGAGCCTGCCTCCGGCGACCGTCACTCTGATGGTTCTGGGGGGGCTTGGCTACACGTTCGGGGTCGGCTTCTATCTCTGGACGCGGCTGCCCTTCCACTATGCGATCTGGCATCTGCATGTGCTGGGTGCGAGCATGCTCTTCTATGCGGCGGTGCTTGTCCTGGTGCTAAGCCTCTGAGGGCCAGTCCCCGCGCGCCTGCAGCAGCGCCTTGAGCTGCGTCGGGCGATCTGACATGATCCCGTCCACCCCCATATCCAGAAGCCGCGTCATCGAGGCTGCGTCATTCACGGTCCACACCTGCACCGCGACGCCCTGCGCATGCGCGGCCTGCACGAATCGCCGCGTCACGACCGGTATGCCGTGCCACCGCTCGGGCACCTGAACAAGGCCGAACGGTGCGAGTGCGAGCGGCAATCCCCACCCCCGCGCCCAGAGCCGCGCAACCTGTCCCTGCGCCGGCGACCAGAGCAGGTCGGGGCCCAATGCGGCACAGGCCCGCGTCGTGCAGGCCGGATCGAACGCCCCGAGGCTCACGCGGCCAAGAAAGCCGCCCTGCCCAAGAAGCTGACACAAGGGGGCGATCACCCTTCGGGACTTGGCCTCGATCGCGATGAACAGGCCGGGAAAGTCGCGCAACACATCCTCAAGGCGCGGGATATCATTGCCGCCCCGCGTGCGGATCCCGCGCAGCTCTTCCCAGTCAAGATCGGCAATGCGCCGCGGGTCGTTGCAGATCCGCGCGAGATCCGGGTCATGATGCACCACCACCACCCCGTCGCGCGTGGCATGCACATCAAGCTCGACATGGCTGAACCCCAGCCCTGCGGCATGGGCAAAGGCGGGCAGCGTGTTCTCTTCAGCCTCAAGCGCGCCCCCGCGATGGGCAAGCGCGCGCGCGCCGGGACTGGTCAGGAAAGGATGATTGCGCAGATCGCTCATGGCCCGGGATGATGCCCGCGAGACCGCCCGAGAGTCGAGGGGGGATGCGCATGCCGCCTCGGATTGACCTGCGTCAACGACTGGGCGCTCGATCCGCGCTACGCGATATCCACTCTGGTTGCGCCACATACAGGAGGCTCACATGATCGAAAAGACACCGATGGGTCAGTTCTGGCCCATGCTCAGCGAACCCTTCCGCCAATTCGGTCACAAGCTGGCCGAGTTCCTCTCGCCCGCGGTCGATGCGTCCTCGGATGACGATGTCTACAGCATCACCATGGAATTGCCCGGCGTCGTGCAGGAGGATATCGACATCTCGGTCGATCAGGGCGTGATGACTATCCGGGGTGAGAAACGCGCAAGCCGCCAGGAGAAGGGCGAGACCTGGTTTTTCTCGGAACGCCAGTACGGGGCCTTCTCGCGCAGCTTTCGCCTGCCGGCCGATGCCGATCCCGACAGGGTTGACGCGCGGCTGAAGGACGGGGTGCTGACGCTGCGGCTTCCACGCAAACCGGCCGAGAGCGTCAAGGGCAAGCGCATCGAGATCACCACCGAATAGACCCCGCGCGATACAGACCCCACGCGATGCGCCGCCCTGCGGCCGCATCGCGCGACCCATATGCGGCCGCTCAAGGTGAATCTTGATTATGGCCAGAACCACCATTGATTGCTACACTCTGCGTAAGGCCAAGGGAGGGACAGCCATGCCAGAGACGATTCCGAAAGGCCAAAGCGACGTGCCCAACGCATGTCGAAAGACCGAGGAGGCCCACCAGAAGGCTATTCTGGAACTCGCGCTGCGCGCGTTGCGACAGACGCAAACCGATCATGACAACCGATGGCGCTGCAAGGTCGCGCCGCGCTTGCTGCACAGTCATGCGGCAAGGCAGACCGGCTGAGCCCGCGCCACGAGCGCATCAGCCCAAGGTCGTATTTGCCAAGCCGTGGGGATGATGGCATCCTGTCGCGGACAGCACGCTTGACCGACGGGGTGTGGTTGGCGGCAAGAAGGGGCGCATGACGCATCGACACGACCAGATCCCGGAAATCGCGCTTGACTGGCACCGCATGGGCCACGGTGCGGCACTCGCCACAGTGATCGAGACATGGGGTTCCGCGCCGCGTCAGGCCGGCAGCCAGCTTGCGATTTCGGGCGAGGGCAAGATCATGGGCTCGGTCTCGGGCGGCTGCGTCGAAGGGGCCGTGGTGATCGAGGCGCTCGAGGCGCTGCGCGATGGTCAGCCGCGCGTGGCGAGCTTCGGTGTCGCCGATGAGACAGCCTTCGAGGTGGGCCTCGCCTGCGGCGGAACGATCAAGGTGCTGGTCGAGCCGGTGGGCGGCGCGGCGCCGGCCTTCGACGCGGGCCTCCTGGCGGATCTGGTTGCCGCGCGTGCCGCGCGCCGGGTCGTTGCGCTGCGCACGGATCTGAACAGCTGGCAGCGCGAGCTTGTCAACGCGGATCATCCTGACCTCGGCGACCGGCTGCGCGAGGATCGCTCTGGCCCCGACTCGGATGGGCGCATGCTAACCCTGCACCTGCCGCCGCTGCGCCTGATCGTCGTGGGGGCGGTGCATATCGCGCAGGCGCTTGTGCCCATGGCGCGGCTGGCAGGCTTTGATCCGGTGCTGGTCGACCCGCGTGAGGTGTTCGGCGCAGCGGCCCGCTTCCCCGGCGAGAAGATCGTTGAGGACTGGCCGGATGAGGCGCTGGCAATCCTCAAGCCCGACAGGCGTACGGCTGTGGTCACGCTCACGCATGACAGCAAGCTCGATGATCCCGCGATCATCGCCGCGCTCAACTCGGAGGTCTTCTATCTTGGCTGCCTCGGCTCCAGGCGGACGCATGCCAAGCGGCTGGAGAGGCTGCGCGCAGCAGGGCTCACCGAGGAGCGGTTGCAACGCATCGAGGCGCCGGTCGGCCTGAATATCGGCGCGCGCAGCCCTGCCGAGATCGCTGTCGCGACGCTCGCCCAGATCATCCTCGCGTTGCGGGGGCCGCGATGAAATTCGGGCTTGTCCAGCTCGATCAGGCAGAGGGCGCGATCCTTGCGCATTCGGTGGCGCTGCACGCGAGCCACTTGCGCAAGGGCACCCTGCTTGGCCGCGCGGATCTCGAGGATCTGGCGGCGGCCGGGCTCTCCGAGGTGACTGTTGCGCGGCTTGACCCCGATGATGTCGACGAGGATGCCGCTGCCCTCCGCGTGGCCGAGGCGCTGGTCCCCGACCCTGCGGGCACCGGGCTGCGCCTTGTGCCAGTGGGCACGGGGCGTGTGAATATCCTGGCCGAGGGGCCGGGGCTGTTACGGGTGATTGTCGAACGCATCCATGCCCTGAACGCGGTCGATCCCGCGATCACGCTGGCCTGCCACACCGATTTCATGCGCCTTGATCCCGGCGCGCTTGCAGCGACGGTCAAGATCATTTCCTACGGGGTGCCGGCGCGTGCGGTCGCGCAGGCCGCCGAGGCCGGGCGCGCGGGCCTGCGCCTGCAGGCCCCGGTGCTGCGCCACGCGCGCCTGATCCAGACCCGGATCGGGGCGGATTTCGACCCCGCGAAGGGCCATGCCGTGATGGCAGCGCGGCTCGAGCGGCTGGGCGTCACGCTGGCCCCCGCGGTCAGCGTGCCGCATGCCACGGCCCCGCTGGCCGCGGCCCTCCGGGCGGCCGATGAAGACCTGGTGCTCATCCTCACCGGGTCCGCCACGTCCGATCTGCAGGATACCGCGCCCGAGGCGCTGCGGCGCGCGGGTGGCACAGTGTCGCATTTCGGAATGCCGGTCGATCCGGGCAATCTTCTGTTCCTGGGCGCACTGCAAGCCCGCCCGGTGATCGGCCTGCCGGGCTGCGCGCGCAGCCCTGCGCTCAACGGGGCGGACTGGGTGATGGAGCGGGTGATCTGCGGGCTCACCCCGACGCCTGCGCAGATCATGGGCATGGGGGTCGGGGGGCTGCTGAAGGAAATTCCCTCACGCCCCCGTCCAAGGCGGATCGGAGAGCGCGCCGCGCCCGGCAAGGTGACGCCACGGAACTAGGCCAAAGGTGTGATATGCGGGTGCGTCTATCCGTGTTTTACTCTCGCTGAAAAAGACGCAAGGGAGGTGTCTGATGCCAAGAGTTTCAATGAAGGTGAACGGCAAGCCAATGGCGGCCGAGGCAGAGGGGCGGACATTGCTGTCGGCCTATCTGCGCGAGGGGCTGGGGCTGACGGGGACCCATGTCGGCTGCGATACCAGCCAATGCGGGGCCTGCGTGGTTCTGGTGGATGGCGCGGCGGTCAAGGCCTGCACGGCCTTCGCGGCCGATCTGGACGGGGCCGAGGTCACGACCATTGAAGGCATGGCCAATGCCGATGGCTCGCTCGGGCGGATCCAGCAGGCGTTCCAGGATTATCACGGTCTGCAATGTGGCTTCTGCACGCCGGGCATGGTGATGTCCACTGCAGCGCTCCTCGCCGAGAACCCCAAGCCCACCGAGGACGAGGTGCGCCACTACCTCGAGGGCAATATCTGCCGCTGCACCGGCTACCAGAACATCGTGCGCGCGGTGATGGCGGCGTCCGGGCAGGATACGACCGCGCTCGCTGCGGAATGATGGCGCGAATTCAACGTGCGGCAGGGCGCTATGGTGCAGCCCGGCACGACATGCTGACAAGTGGAGGAATGCATGCCCAAGGATGATGGCATCGGCGCCAGCACGAAACGGCGCGAGGATACCCGTTTTCTGACCGGAAACGGCAAATATACGGACGATATCAACCTGCGCGGACAGGCCTATGTGCATTTCCTGCGTTCGGACGTGGCACATGGGCGCATCACATCGATCGACAGCACTGCCGCCGAGGCGATGGACGGGGTGCTCAAGGTCTTCACCGCTGCCGATTTCGAGGCGGCCGGGGGCCTGCCCTGCGGCTGGCAGGTGACCGATCGGCATGGCCAGCCCATGCAGGAGCCCAAGCACCCGATCCTCGCCGAGGGCAAGGTGCGTCACGTGGGCGATCCCATCGCTGCGGTCGTCGCCGAGACCTACGAGCAGGCGCGCGACGCCGCCGAGGCCATCGAGGTCGATATCGAAGAGCTTGAGGCGGTGGTCGACATGGTCGAGGCGCTTGAGGAGGGCGCGACGAAGGTGCATGACGATCTGAGCTCGAACCTCTGCTATGACTGGGGCTTCGTCGAGGAAAACAAGGACGCCGTGAACGAGGCCTTCGACAAGGCGGCACATGTCGTCAGCCTCGAATTGACCAACAACCGCCTTGTCGCCAACCCGATGGAGCCGCGCGTCGCCGTGGGCGATTACGATCCCTGGGGCGACAGTCACACGCTCTATACCACCAGCCAGAACCCGCATGTGATCCGGCTGCTGATGGGCGCATTCGTCCTCAACATCCCCGAACACAAGCTGCGCGTCGTGGCCCCCGATGTGGGCGGCGGCTTCGGCTCCAAGATCTATCACTATGCCGAGGAAGCCTTCTGCACATACGCCGCCAAGGTACTCAAGCGGCCCGTGAAATGGACCTCTTCGCGCGCCGAGGCCTTCATCTCGGACGCGCATGGGCGCGATCACAAGACGAAGATCGATCTCGCGCTCGACGCTGATCACAACTTCATGGCGATCCGGACCGAGACCTATGCGAATATGGGGGCTTACCTGTCGACCTTCGCGCCCTCGATCCCGACATGGCTGCACGGCACGCTGATGGCCGGCAACTATCGCACGCCGCTCATTTACGTGAACGTCAAGGCGGTCTTCACCAACACTGTGCCGGTGGACGCCTATCGCGGCGCCGGCCGCCCCGAGGCCACCTTCCAGCTCGAGCGGCTGATCGACAAGGCCGCGCGCGAACTGGGCGTCGACCCGATCGCGTTGCGGCGGCAGAACTTCATCAAGGCCGACCAGTTCCCCTATCAGACCCCGGTCGCCGTGGTCTATGACACCGGCAATTACGACGCCACCATGGACAAGATGCTGGACCTCGCCGACTACGCCAATTTCGACAAGCGCGTCGAAGAGAGCAAGGCGCGCGGCAAGCTGCGCGGCTTCGGCATCGCCCATTACATCGAGGCCTGCGGCATCGCGCCCTCGAACCTTGTCGGGCAACTCGGCGCGCGGGCAGGGCTTTACGAGAGCGCCTCGGTGCGGGTGAATGCCACCGGCTCGATCAGCGTCTATACGGGCAGCCACAGCCACGGGCAGGGGCACGAGACGACCTTTGCGCAAGTCGTGGCCGAGATGATCGGGGTGGATGCGAACAGTATCGAGATCCATCACGGCGACACCTCGAACACGCCGATGGGCATGGGCACCTATGGCTCGCGCTCGCTCGCGGTGGGGGGCTCGGCCATCGTGAAGGCCACCAACAAGGTGATCGACAAGGCCAAGAAGATCGCAGCCCACCTGCTGGAAGCCGCGCCCGAGGATATCGAGCTGAAGGATGGCAAGTTCAGCGTCGCAGGCACCGACAAGTCTGTCGACTGGTCGGGGGTCACACTCGCGGCTTACGTGCCGCATAACTACCCGCTCGAAGACCTCGAGCCGGGCCTTGAGGAAACCGCCTTCTACGACCCGTCGAACTTCACCTTTCCGTCGGGCGCCTATGGGTGCGAGATCGAACTGGACCCGGAAACCGGCAAGATCGACGTCCTGCGCTTCATTGCGGCGGATGATTTCGGCAATATCGTCAATCCGATGATCGTCGAAGGCCAGGTGCATGGCGGGCTTGCGCAGGGCATCGGTCAGGCACTTCTGGAAAACTGCGTCTATGACGATCAGGGCCAGTTGCTGTCGGGCAGCTACATGGATTACGCGATGCCGCGCGCCGATGATGTCCGGGGCTTCGTGGTCGATCACAGCTGCGTCACCCCTTGCACACATAACCCGCTTGGTGTGAAGGGCTGCGGCGAAGCGGGGGCCATCGGCTCGCCGCCCGCTGTGGTCAATGCTGCCATCGATGCACTGCACCGGGCCGGCCACACTCATGTCACCCATATCGACATGCCGCTCACGCCCGCGCGCGTCTGGGCTGCAATGCAAGCTTGAGGGAGAAGGACCATGCATAATTTCGAGTTCGTCAAACCCTCGACCGTGGCCGACGCCGTGCAGGCGCTTGCCGCTGAAGAGGCGCAACCGCTCTCGGGCGGGCAGACCCTGATCCCGTCGATGAAGGCGCGGCTCAACGCGCCCGAGGTGCTCGTCAGCCTCATGGGCATCGCCGAGATGCAGGGCATCAGGCACGAGGGTGACATGCTGGAGGTGGGCGCGGCGACAACCCATGCCCGCGTCGCCACGGAGGCTGCGGCCGCGTTCCCGGGCCTCGCCGGGCTCGCCGCACAGATCGGCGATCCTGCCGTGCGCAATCGGGGCACGCTGGGCGGGAGTCTTGCCAATAACGACCCTTCCGCCTGCTATCCGGCGGCAGCTCTCGGCACAGGTGCGGTGATCGTCACCAACGCGCGCGAGATCGCGGCGGATGACTTCTTCCTCGGCATGTTCACCACGGCGCTGGATGAGGATGAGATCATCACCTCCGTGCGCTTCCCGATCCCGCAGAAATCGGCATATGGGAAATTCCTGCAGCCAGCCTCGCGCTTCGCCCTGACCGGGGTGTTCGTCGCGAAATATGCGGACGGGGTGCGCGTCGCGGTCACAGGCGCGTCGGAAAACGGCGTCTTCCGCTGGTCCGAGGCCGAAGCGGCGCTGGCCTCCGATTTCTCGGCCGAGGCGCTGTCGGGTCTTTCCTGCCCAGCCGATGACATGATCGCCGATCTGCACGGCTCGGCCGCCTATCGCGCGCATCTGGTGGCTGTCATGACCCGCCGAGCGGTTGTGGCCGCGTCCTGAACCGCCAGCATCTTGCTGCCTGGCCAGAGGGGCCCCCGCGCGGGGCCCCTTTTTTGATCCGCCGCCTTGGAATCGCGCCCTGCATGTTTAGCTTGTGCAGCAACATCGCATCACAGGAGTTCGCATGTCCGACAAGATTGAACTGTATTACTGGCCCACGCCCAATGGCTGGAAAATCTCCATCGCGCTCGAGGAGATGGGCCTGCCCTACAAGGTCAATTACGTCAATATCGGCGCGGGCGACCAGTTCGAACCCGACTTCCTGAAGATCTCGCCCAACAACCGGATGCCTGCCCTCGTTGACCCCGATGGCCCCGATGGTGCGCCGGTCTCGATCTTTGAATCCGGCGCGATCCTGCAATATCTCGCGCGCAAGACCGGCCAGTTCGGCGGCCCGAGCGAGCGCGACCGCATCGTGGTCGATCAATGGCTGATGTGGCAGATGGGTGGACTCGGGCCGATGGCCGGTCAGGCGCATCACTTCCTGAAATACGCCCCCACGATGGATCCACCGCAAGACCTGCCCTATGCGAAGGACCGCTATCGCAACGAGGTCAAGCGGCTCTATGGTGTGCTCGACCGGCAATTGGCAGCGAATGAATATGTCGCGGGCAATTTCTACTCGATTGCCGATATGGCGATCTGGCCCTGGGCCTCGCTCTGGGAAGGGCAGGCGCAAGTGCTCGATGACAAGCCGAGTCTCGCGCGCTGGCTCGATCTCGTGGGCGAGCGCGAGGCCGTGCGCAAGGGCCGCGCGCTGGGCGAGGACAGGCGCGTCTCGCTGCAGGACGACCGCGAGGCGCAGAAGATCCTCTTCGGCAAGCGCGGCTGAGCGCTCGGGCGCCGCGCGGGCAATGTGCGGCGCCTATTCCTTCGGGGCTGAACTGTAGGTCTGGAAGAGCCTGCTCTGCGCAAGGAAGAAGGCAAAGAGCGCAAGGGGCAGCACGAAGGTGCGGAAATTCACCCAGGCATCCGTGGACATCGTCCGCCAGACGATCTCATTGGCCATCGCCATCGCCGCGAACATCAGGGCCAACCTGCGCGTGAGCAGGATCCAGCCTTCGTGTTTCAGCGGCAACGCGCCCTCCATCACCAGTTCCAGCCAGCTTTGGCCGCGCGCAAGCCCGATGAACAACAAAAGCGCGAAGATCGAATAGACGGCCGTCGGCTTCATCTTGAAGAACCGCTCGTCATTGAGCCAGACAGTCAGCCCCCCGAAAAGCACCACCATGACAAGTGTCACTACCTGCAACCGGCTCAGCCGCCCCGAGAGTTTCCATAACGCGAAGGTCGCCACCGCCATCAGCGGGATGAAGGCCGCGGTCAGCAGGATGAAGGCGTCGTATTCGGTGCCACCGATCACATAGCTTTGCCCGCGGGTGCTGATATAGCCCACGAAAAAGGCAAAGACCGGGCCCAGTTCCAGCCCGATCTTGAC
>SLKB01000096.1 GCA_007134805.1 Paracoccaceae bacterium | reverse complement strand
CCCCTGCCCCCGCAGCCGCGCCCGACCTCGGGCCCGCCAAGCTCCATCGCGAAGACGCCGGCGCGCTTGAAGCAGACATCGCCGATGGCGACTTCTTCGCCGGCGAGCTTCTTGCGGGTCGAGGTCTCGATGATCGTGGGACAGGCCTTGCCGCCGAACAGCAGGCTCGTGGTGTCGGATTTCGGATCGCAGCCGATCAGCAGCACGCGCTTGCCCTGCTCGGCCATCATGCACGAGAGGTTCGCCAGCGTGAAGGACTTGCCGATGCCGCCCTTGCCATAGATCGCGATGATCTGGGTGTGCTTGCTGGGCGGGTCCTGCGGGACCTCGAGGGTGGGGTCCTCGGACGCCTCATCGCGGAGGCGTTGGTCGAAATCCTTGAGATTCGGGATGTCGAGCGTCATGTCTCAGCCCTTCCAGTCGAGTATCATTTTCAGGCAGTCAGCGTCGCTGAAGGCCTGCTCATAGGCGCGCGGGGCGTCGGCCGGGTCCGCACGATGCGTGATCAGCCCGGCGAGCGAGAGCGCGCCGGTTTCGATCAGCGCGCGGGTGGCGACGAGATCCTGGGGCGTCCATTCGGCGGCGATGCGCAGCCGCGCCTCGCGCATGAAGGCGGGGACGAAGCCGAAATCGATGCGGCCGGTGTAGAAGCCCGCGAGCACCACCTCGCCGCCACGGGCAATGCGCCCGATCAGCTGGTCGAGGATGCCGTCCGCGCCCGAGGCATCGAGGATGCAGCGGTAGTCGCGCCTTGGATCATCCTCGGGGTGGCAGACCGGGTAGCCCTGCGCGCCGGTGCGGCGGGCGGGGCTGGTGTCCCAGACCTGCGGGGCGGGCCCGCCGAGCGCGAGCGTGATGCGCGCGACCAGACGGCCGAGCACGCCATGCCCGACGATCAGGTCGGGCAGGCCGGAATGCGTGCCCGCCACAGCGTGGCGGGCCGTGGCGGCCAGCGCGAGCAATGCGCCTTCGGCGCCCATGCCCGGGTCGATACGGATCACCCGTGCGGCATCGGTGACAAGAGTTTGCGCTGCACCACCAAAGAGGCCGTAGACCGGCCCCTGTTCGCTGTCTTCAAAACAATTCGCGCCGGGGACGAAGACATGATCGCCCGCGCTGAACCCGGACGCGGGGCCGGCGTCGATCACTTCGCCTGCGGCCTCGTAGCCGGGAACGAGCGGGTAGCCCATGCCCGGGAAGGGCGGCATTTCGCCCGACCAGAACAGCCGTTCCGTGCCGGTCGAAATGCCGGAATGTGCAACCCGCACGACCAGATCGCCCGGGCCGGGCGCTTTCAGGCCGACACGCCCCAGCGAGAGCTGGCGCGGGGCCGAAAGGATGATCGCATCTGTCTGCACGTGGTCCCTCCCTTGTCCTTCGAGCCTGCGGCGCGGGGTCTGCGCACTCGACTCGACGGCATGATGTAATTCTAGCAATACAGGTATGACTGTCAACCTTTATTGACAGATTTCTCGGCGCCCATTGCACCTTCTTGCGGCTTGCGCGCAAGCAGGACCGAGGTGACATAGGGGCGATACCCGTAAGGCCCTGTAATTGCATCGAAACCAGCCGCGCGGAGGAGGGCTGTGATCTCGTTTGCGCTGCGGGTGCGGCCGGTTTCCATCGCCAGGGTGTAAACCGAAAAATACACATCTGTCTGCGGATCCGGACGCGCGCCGCCGGACATCGGCTCGATCACGGCGAGCTTCCCGCCCGGGGGCAGCGCGGCATGGACCTTGCGCAGAAGCGCCGCGACAGTGTCATCGGAATGATCATAGAGCACCCGCACGAGCGTGATGAGATCGGCGCAGGCGGGCAGCGGATCATCGCGGAAGGAGCCTGCGTGGCGCGCGACATGCGCGGGCAGCGGGGCCTCGGCCACGACTGCGGGCAGATCGAAGAGCGCGAGATCGAGATGCGGGGCGCGGGCGCGGACCGCGCGCAGGAAGGCGCCTGTGCCGCCGCCGACATCCATCAGGCAACGCACGCCGCGCAATGGCAGATGCGGCAGCGCATCCTCGGCGACCAGCGCCTGGCTGTCGGCCATCAGCCGCGAGTAACGCGCCGCAACATCGGGGGCGCGCGCGCCTTCGGCGCCGAAGACATAGGGCCAGAAGCGGGCGAGTTCGGGCGAGGTCTCGCCCCGCAGGACGGCCACGGGATCGGCGAGATCGGCATAAAGGACGCGGTGATGGCGGACCATTTCGGCCAGGCCCGGCACCGCGCGGAAGGCCGCGCCGCGGCGGGCGAGCCCGTAGCCGCCCCGCGCACGCCGCAAGAGCCCCATCGCGACGCCGGCCTGCACCAGCACGCGCATCCGCGCGGGCGGTACCTTGGCGCGGGCGGCGAGCGCGTCGAGGCCCAGCGGGCCCGGGGCGAGAGTTTCGAACACGTCAAGCTCGACCAGCGCGAGCAGCATCTGGCTTTGCACGAAGCCCTGCATCAGATCGAAAAGAGCGGCCCCCTCGGCGCGCGCGATGGCGCGCAGGCCGGGGATGCGCGCGCAGAGCGCCTGAAAGCGGCGCGAGCCGGCAAGGCGCAGCGCGAGATCATGCAAGCCCGGACGGGGCTGCGCCACAGCGGCAGGAGGGGCAATATCGGCCAAGGCGCGCGCGTTCTCAGACGCGGACGGGGGCGACCGGGGTCATCCGTTCGGCATAGACGCGGACAAGCTGGGCAAGCTGCCCCTCGCCCGGGCAGGAGGGGATCGAGGCGATGGCCCCGCCGAGGATGTCCTGCAGGCGGCGGATCGCGCCTTGCACGCCCAGCTCATCGACAGCTGAGGGACGCGCATGGATGGCGTCCTGCCCGGCCGGCTTGCCGAGCGTGCCCTCGTCATAAAGCGCGTCGCGCAGATCGTCGGCGACCTGGAACGCCTCGCCGATGCGGCCACCAAGCTCGCCCCAGGCCTCGGGCTCGTGCCCGGCGGCGAGCGCGCCCATCTGGGTGGCAGCGACAAAGAGCGCGGCCGTCTTGGAACGGTGATAGGCGCGCAGATCGACTTTCGGCTCGCTCTCCCAGCCCTGGCCGGCGCAGATGCCATGCGGCATGCCGGTGTGATGCGCGAGCAGCCGCACAAGCTGCAGCGCGCGCAGCGCGTCGGCCGCCTCGGTGCGCGCGAGAAGATCGAAGGCCGCGATGATCAGGCTGTCGCCGGTCAGAACGGCGAGCGGTTCGGAAAAGGCGAGATGCACTGTCGGCTTGCCGCGGCGGAAATCGGCATCGTCAAAGGCGGGCAGATCGTCATGCACGAGGCTTGCGCAATGGATGAGTTCGAGCGCGATGGCCGCACTGTCGGACAGCGCAGGCCGGTCATCGCCGCAGGCGAGCGCGACCGAGAGGCAGATCGTGGGGCGGATTCGCGCGCCTCCGGGTGTGACCGCGTAATTGAGCGCGGCGGCAAGCCGGCCGGGGACGCTGCCCGCGGGCGCGTCAGTTCCCTGCGCCTGCGCGATGGCCCGTGTCATGGCCCTGTCGATACGTTTGCTGAGATCCATCGCGCCCTCCGCTGGTCGTGTCTGTGCTGGTCGTGTCTGTAACGTCAACTAGACATGAATGTGTAAATTAAACTGGACAAGTTTGAACAAAGAGTCAAGAATTCCTGTGATGATGATGGAAAAAGACTCTGTGCTGGTCATCGGCGCCGGGATCGGCGGACTGGCAGCGGCAATCCGGGTGGCGGCGGCAGGCCGGCCCGTGACCGTGCTCGAGGCGCAGGGCAGCCCCGGCGGCAAGATGCGCACCCTGCCCTCGCCCGCCGGGCCCGTCGATGCGGGGCCCACAGTGCTGACGCTGCGGCACGTGTTTGACGATCTGTTCGCGCATGCAGGCGCGCGGCTTGACGATCATGTGACGCTGACGCGCTTGCCGATTCTGGCGCGGCATTTCTGGCCGGACGGGGCGCGGCTGGACCTGCTGCCCTGCGCTGATGCCAATGCGCGCGCGATCGGCGACGCCTTCGGGCCCCGCGCGCGCGACGAGTTCACCCGTTTCGCGCGCGAGACCGCGGCGCTGTTTGCCGCGTTCGAGCGCCCGATCATGCACGCCCCGCGCCCCGATGCGCTGGGGGCTGCGCGCGCGGTGCTGGGCCAGCCCGCGCTCTGGCCCTGGCTTGCGCCGGGCCGCAGGCTCGATGCGATGCTGCGCGCGCGATTCGCCGAGCCACGGCTGCGCCAGCTCTTCGGGCGTTATGCGACCTATGTGGGCGGCAACCCCGCGCGCGCACCGGCGGTGCTGGGGCTGATCTGGCAGGCCGAGGCGGCGGGCGTCTGGGCCGTGCGCGGCGGCATGGCCGCCCTTGCGCGCGCGCTGGCGGAGCTGCTGGTGCGGCTGGGGGGCGACTTGCGGCTCAATGCGCCGGTGGCCGAGATCCTGTGCGACAGCGGCGGGCTGCGCGGGGTGCGGCTGGCAAGCGGGCGGGAGCTCGCCGCACGCCAGGTGGTGTTCAATGGCGATCCGGCCGCCCTGCCCGCGCTGATGGGCGCGCGCGCGCCGCGCCTGCGCAGCGCACCGCGCAGCCTGTCGGCGCAGGTCTGGACCTTTGCCGCCGAAGTGGCCCCCGAAGGCCTGGGGCGCGACGCGCTCGCCTATCATTCGGTGTTCTTCGCGGATGACGCCGAGGACGAATTCGGCCCGTTGGCCCGCGGCCGCCAGCCCCGCGCGGGCACGATCTATATCTGCGCGCAGGACCGCGCGGGCGCCCTGCCCCGCGGCCTCGAGCGGTTTCAGTTCATCCTCAACGCCCCGCCCTGTGCGTCCCATAGGAAAGATCCGCCATGTCCCATCGACCCGTTCCCGCGCCTGAGAGATTTCGGCCTGCATCTGAGCCCCCGCCCGGGCGCGGCGGCGATGACGGGGCCCCTGGGCTTCGCGCGGCTGTTTCCGCACAGCGCGGGGGCGCTTTACGGGCTGAGCCCCGACGGGGCGCTGGCGACGTTTCAGCGGCCCGTGGCGCGCAGCCCGGTGCCGGGGCTCTACCTGGCGGGGGGCGGGGTGCATCCGGGCGCGGGGGTGCCGATGGCGGCGCTCTCGGGGGGCTTCGCGGCGCAAGCAGTGCTGCGCGACCCGATTTCAGTGTCGCGGTGGGCCCGGATGGCTATGCGTGGTGGTATATCGACGGGATCAGCGATGACGGCACGCGCGCCCTCTCGGTGATCGGGTTCATCGGGTCTGTGTTTTCGCCCTGGTATCGCTGGTCGGGGCGGCGCGAGCCCCAGAATCACTGCTGCATCAATGTGGCGACCTACGGGCCCAAGGGCCGCTTCACCATGACCGATCGCGGCCGCAGCGCCCTGCGCCAGAGCCGTGATGTGTTCGAAGTGGGGCCCAGCCATATCCGCTGGGAAGGCGACCGGCTGGTGATCGAGGTCGACGAGATCGCCTCGCCGCCGCTGATCTCGCGCGTGCGCGGGCGCGTGGTGCTGCATCCCGCGGCGCTGTTCGGCCAGAGCCATGACCTGACGCCCGATGGCCGCCACCGCTGGCAGCCTTTCGCGCCGATTGCCCGGATCGAGGTGGATCTGAGCCCCGGGCATCGCTGGCAGGGGCATGGCTATTTCGATGCGAATTTCGGCGCGGCCGCGCTCGAGGATGATTTCGACTACTGGACATGGGGGCGGTTTCCGCATGGCGGGGGCGCGCGGTGTTTCTATGACGCGCGGCTGCGCGACGGGTCCGAGCAGGCGACGGCGCTGCAATTCCACCGCGACGGGCGGGTCGAGCAGGTCGCGCCCCCGCCGCGCGCGCGCATGGCGCGCAGCCTCTGGGCGGTGCGGCGCGAGACGCGGGCGGATGCGGGCTACCGGCCGCGGCAGGTGCTGGGGATGCTGGACGCGCCCTTCTACACGCGCGCGGCGGTGCGTACCTCGATCGAGGGGGTGGAAAGCGTGGGCGTGCACGAGGCGCTGGACCTGCGCCGCTTCGCCTCGCCGCTTCTGAAGCCGATGCTCGCCCTGCGCGTGCCGCGCCGGGCGGGATGGCGGTTCGAGGCGCCGCTGGAAAAGGCGTGAGCGGGCGCATTTCCTGACGCGGCGCGGCGGCCGCCGTGGCCTTAGGCGCGGGCGCGGCGGCCACCGCGACGGCCGCTGGTGCGCCCGCCCTGCGCGGCCTGCGAGGCCTCGGTGAAGCTCGCGCCGTCCTTCATCGCCTCGAGGATCTTGGCGTGGCCGATCCAGGCGCCGCCATTGGGGTCGTGATTCATCAGCAGATTGGCGGCGCGGATGGCCTCCATCTCGACCGAGCGGACAGGGTTCATGATCGCGCTGGTCATGCCCGCGCCGATCGCCATGGGCAGGAAGGCCGCGTTCACCCCGTGGCGGTTGGGCAGGCCGAAGCTGATATTGGAGGCACCGCAGGTGGTGTTCACGCCCAGCTCTTCGCGCAACCGGCGCACCAGCGCGAAGACCTGCTGGCCCGCGCTCGCCATTGCGCCCACGGGCATCACCAGCGGGTCGACCACGATATCATGCGCGGGGATGCCGAAATCGGCCGCACGCTCGACGATCTTGCGGGCCACGGCAAAGCGCACATCGGGGTCTTCCGAGATGCCGGTGTCGTCATTCGAGATGGCGACGACGGGAACATTGTATTTCTTCACCAGCGGCAGGATCGCTTCGAGCCGCTCTTCCTCGCCGGTGACCGAGTTCAGAAGCGGGCGACCCTTGGCGACTGCGAGCCCAGCCTCGAGCGCGCCGGGGACGGACGAATCGATGCACAGCGGCACATCGACGAGCCCCTGCACCAGCTCGATCACCTCGCGCATCAGCGGCGGCTCGGTCTCGTTCGGGTTGGGGTTGGAATTGTAGACCACGCCCGCATTGACATCGAGCACCATCGCCCCGCAGGCCACCTGTTCGAGCGCGTCGCGCTCGACCGTGGAGTAATCGCCCGCTTCCAGTTCGGCCGCGAGCTTCTTGCGCCCGGTGGGGTTGATCCGCTCACCGATGACGCAGAAGGGCTGGTCAAAGCCGATGATGACAGTCTTGGTGGCGGATTCGAGGACAGTGCGGGTCATTGGGCGGGTCATGATCTCTCCGGTGGGGTCAGGATGGTGTCGCGGGCCGGGCGACTGCCCCGCCCTGCGCATGGGTCCACGCACAGGCTGCCTCGATCCCGCCGAGCGGGAAGAGATGCAGCTGCGTGACAGCGAAATCGGGATGGGCAGCCTTGTGGGCCGCAAGCGCCGTGGCAAGCTCGGTCGGCTCGAAGGGCAGCAGGAGCTTGGTGACATCGCGCGCGCGCTTCTGCAGCACCGAGAGCGACGGGCCGACCCCGCAGGCGATGGCGAACCTGATCAGCGTCTGCAGCTTCGCCGGCCCGGCGATGCCCAGATGCACCGGCAGCGTGATGCCCGCATCCTGCAGGCGCGCCGTCCAGTCGATCACGGGTGCCGCGTCAAAGGCGAACTGGGTGACGATGGCCATGTCCACGCCCGTCTCGCGCGCGAAATCCTGCTTCCAGCGCAGCGCGTCCATCACGCGGGCCTCGCCGCCCTCCGGGTCGATGTCGCGATTGCCCTCGGGGTGGCCTGCGACATTGAGCGTGGTGAAGCGCGCGAACAGGCCCGTCTCCAGAAGCTGGCGGGACGCATCGAAGCCGCCGCGCGGGGTGGCGACGCCCCCGCCGAGGATCAGGCCGGCGCGCACATCGGCATCGCCCTCATACCGCGCGACCAGATCGGCGAGCTCGGTGCGTCCGGCGATCGAGCGGGCGGGGAAATGGGGCACCGGCTCCATGCCCTCGGCGCGCAGGCGGCGTGCTGTTGCCACCATGTCGGCGTTGGGCGTGCCGTCGATATGGGCGATATAGACACGGGTGCGCGCGGGCAGGAGCGCGCGGAAATCGGGGATCTTCTGGGCCGTGCGGGGCATCACCTCGATCGAGAACCCTTCAAGGAGCGCGCTCAGATGCGCGGGGGGCAGTGCGGGCTGCTCGATGGGGCGGCGGAAGTTCAGAAGCGCCATGATGCTCTCCAGCAGTTTGGGTGGGGTCAACCGATCAGGCCTCCGCCGCCCATCCGTGATTGGCGATCAACTGCTTCAGCCTCGCGCTGTCATACTCGGCTTCGAGCCGCGCCGCGGTCGCATTCGCGACATCTTCATCGCTGCCTGCGACGTCGAGGGGCGGCGCCTTGCGCCATTCGGCGAGATAGGCATCCGCGTCGCGCGCGCCCACGGCCATGGCGCAGCGGTCGATCGCCTGCTCGAAGCGTTCGGAGAGCTGCACCTTCTGCGCCCGCCGGCCCTTGCCGACAATGACCTGCGCGGGAATATCGCGCCAGTAGACAATCACGAGTTGCGCCATGGCCCCTGCCCTGATCTGTGTTCAGGTTGCGTATGTAGTCGATCACTGCCCCCCGTGACGAGCCCCCTTTCGTGTGAAAAATCTTCATCTTGTTGTTGATGCCGGCCGGAATGCCGGCCGGAACGCAGGGTCAGCAAATACTTGCCTAATGGGCGATGTGTGATTACCCTGAGGGCAACACGATTTGGAGGGCGATCAATGACGCCCGAGCGTCCCGCAGGCGCGGGTGCTCCACCGAGACCGGCGCAAGGCCCGGCGCTTGACGCTGTGGCCCCGTCTTCGGCAAAGGCCCCGCGCCGCCCACGACCCAATGCAGGCCCGCTTTACGCGGCGCTCGACCTTGGGACGAACAGTTGCCGCATGCTGATTGCGCGTCCTCGGGGCGGGCACTTTGAGGTTGTGGACAGTTTCTCGAAAGCGGTGGAACTGGGCACGGGGCTGAAACGATCGGGGCTGCTGTCGCACCGGCCGATGCAGCGCACGCTGCAGGCGCTGCATGTCTGCCGCAGCAAGCTCGAATGGCATGATGTGTCAAAGATGCGGCTGGTCGCGACCGAGGCCTGCCGGCGCGCGCGCAACAGCCGCGAGTTCATCCGCCGCGCGCAGCGCGAGACGGGGTTGCAGCTTGATATCATCACGACCGAGGAAGAGGCGCAGCTTGCGGTTGTGTCCTGCGCCTCGCTGGTGGCGCATGATACCGAGCAGTTGCTGGTGATCGATATCGGCGGCGGCTCGACCGAGTTGGTGTGGATCGACCTGTCGCTGGTCGCGCCCGATCTGCGGCGCAATGCGATCATGTCGATGTATCGCGGCGCGTTCAACCGCGACCGGGTGCGGGGCATGCCGCGGGTGGTGGACTGGATCAGCGTGCCGCTGGGCGTGGCGACGCTGAAGGATTATTTCGCCGAAGTGGATGATGACGCGGCGCGCTTTGCGCTGATGAGCTGGTATTTCGAGGAACAGCTCGAAGCCTTCACCCCCTATGCCGATGCCGCCCCCAAGGATGGCTTCCAGATCATCGGTACCTCGGGGACGATCACCACGGTGGCGGCGAGCTATCTGCGGCTCAAGCGCTATGATCGCAACAAGGTCGACGGGCTGGTGATGAACTCGACCCAGGTGGACAGCGTGATCCGCGAATATCTGGCGCTGGGGCCGATCGGGCGGCGGCAGGATCCGCGCATCGGGCGCGACCGGCACACGCAGATCATGTCGGGCGCGGCGATCCTGACGGCGCTGATGCGCGTCTGGCCGACCGAGCGGATGTCGGTGGCGGATCGCGGCCTGCGCGAAGGGCTGCTCTATGCGCAGATGAGCATGGATGGCGCGCTTGACCTGAAAAGTTGAAGAAAGCGGCGCAAGCATATGAAAAGCAAGACTACATCCGGGCGCGGGCAGCGCGAGTTGAAGGTCAAGGTGAAGACCGCGAAGGGCCGCAAGCTCAGCTCCACCCGCTGGCTGGAGCGGCAGTTGAACGACCCTTACGTGACCGCCGCGCGGCGCGAGGGGTATCGGGGGCGCGCGGCCTACAAGCTGTCGGAGCTTGACGACAAGTACCACTTCCTGCGCCCCGGCGCGCGAGTGGTCGATCTGGGCTGCGCGCCGGGCGGTTGGCTGCAAGTGGCCGTCGCGCGCGTCAATGCGCTGGCAGAGAGCCCCGGCAAGAAGCAGGGCTATGTGCTGGGCGTCGATCTGCAGGAGGTTGAACCCCTGCCCGGCGCCGAAGTGCATGTGCTTGATTTTCTTGAAGATGGCGCGGATGCGAAGGTCAAGGACTGGCTTGGCGGACGGGCGGATGTGGTGCTCTCGGACATGGCGGCGGCGTCGAGCGGGCACAAGCAGACCGACCATCTGCGGATCATGGCGCTGTGCGAGGCGGCCGCGCAATTCGCCTTCGATGTGCTCGACGAGGGCGGCACCTTCGTGGCCAAGGTGCTCGCCGGCGGGGCCGAGGCGCAGCTGCAACAGGAACTCAAGCAGAATTTCCACAAGGTCGCCAATGTGAAGCCCCCCGCGAGCCGCGCCGACAGTTCCGAGAAATATGTTGTGGCACAAGGGTTTCGCGGCCAAAGTGCACGCGATGGATCAGATGACGCGCTTTGAGCGGCGCGCGGGCGAGCGCTGGCTTGACGAGGCGCTGCCGCGCGATGCCGAGGTCAGCTTCATCGGGCAGATCGAGAGCCCCTGGCGGCTGGAGGATTGCCCGAAGAACCTGCGCCAGGCGCGCGCGCGCGGGCATCATCCGGCGCATCTGCAGATCAGCGCCGCCCTGCGCCCCGCGCTGGAAGGGCTGGCGGTGGGCGATGCGATCGTGCTGCTCTACTGGATGGCGCAGGCGCCGCGCGATCTGCTGCGCCAGACCCCGCGCCACCGTCCCGAGGGGCGCGGCACCTTCGCGCTGCGCTCGCCCGCGCGGCCCAATCCCATCGGCATGGGCGTGGTGCGGATCGAGGCGATCGACCCTGCCGCGGGGCGTATCCGCGTTGATGCGATCGATGCGATCGACGGCACGCCGTTGGTTGACATCAAGCCCTGGCTGCCAAGCGTGGATCAGCCGCCCGAACATGAAGTTCCGCCATGAACATCCCGGGACTGATCATGAAATTCCTGTTCGCGGTCGTCGCGCTCTGGGCCGTTCTGGTGCTGCTGATGACGCTGTTGCAGGGATCGATGCTGTTTCCGCGCAGCCTTGTGGGCGCAGCACCTGCGCTTCCCTCGAGCGCGGAGCGGCTGAATGTGAGGACCGAGGGCGGCCACCTGCTGCACGGGGTGCGGCTGCCGGGGCGCGGTGCGGACGGGCGGCCCTTGATCCTGGGCTTCGGGGGGAATGCCTGGCATGCCGATGCGCTGGCGCAGTTCCTGCACCAGCTCATGCCCGAGCATACGGTCGTGGCCTTTCAGTATCGCGGCTATGCGCCGAGCACGGGGCGGCCCTCGGCCGCGGCGCTGCGCGCGGACGCGCTGGCGATCCATGACGGTCTGGCAGAGGAGGGGCGCGGGGTCATTGCGGTGGGGTTGAGCATCGGCGCAGGTGTTGCCGCGCATCTCGCGGCCGAGCGCGCGATCGCGGGCGCGGTGCTGGTCACGCCGTTCGACAGCCTGACGCGGGTCGGGCAGGACACATTTCCCTGGGCGCCGGTGCGCTGGCTGTTCCGCCATGAGATGAACGCGCTCGGGGACCTTGCGCGCGCGGAGGTGCCCGTGGCGATGGTGCTTGCGGCCCGCGACGAGGTGATCCCGCCCGCGCGCGCCGAGGCGCTGGTGGAGGGCTTGCGCGATGCAGGCCGCCCGCCTGCCCATGTCGCGCGGCTGGAGGCGGGGCATAATGACATCTATGGCCACCCCAATTTCGCGGCCCGGTTTCGCGCCGCGTTCGCGGCGGTCGCTCCCTGACGCACAGTGGCTGTGAGCCGATGCGCAATGGCCTTTTGCGATGATCATCCGATATCGGCAGGTATCTGATGGAAAAAAGGACATTCACAATGACACCTGCACTGCTACTTCTGGCCCGTATCCTGCTGGGCCTTCTGTTCATCATGGCCGGGATCGGCAAGCTGGGCGATGTGTCCGGCTTTGGCGCCTTCATGGCGACGGGCGGCATCCCGGCGTTCCTCGCCTGGCCGGTCGTGCTGTTCGAGATCCTTGCCGGGATCGCGCTGGTCGCAGGCTTTCAGACCAAGCTGGTGGCCTGGTCGCTGGCCGCGTTCTGCGTCGTCTCGGGCGTGCTGTATCATTTCGACCCGAGTGATCAGATGCAGATGACGCAGCTTCTGAAGAACCTCGGGCTGGCGGGCGGCTATCTGGCGCTGACGATCACCGGCGCGGGCGCATGGTCGGTCGATGCGAAGCTCGGCACGGATGGCGGGCGCGTCGCCAACGCCTGAGTCCCAAGGCCACCCAGAAGGGGCCGCGCGGGCAGAGTGCCGGCGCGGCCCTTTTGTCGTGCCTCAGCCTGCGTCGGTTTTCGCCAGCCCGCGCGCGTCGCGCACCAGATCGAGGATCTTCTTCGCGGCTTCGGGGATATTGGTGCCCGGCCCGAAGATCGCCTTGACCCCGGCATCAAAGAGGAACTTGTAATCCTGCTGGGGGATCACGCCGCCGCAGATCACGAGGATATCGTCAGCGCCCGCCGCGCGCAGCGCCTTGACGAGTTGCGGGGCAAGCGTCTTGTGGCCGGCCGCCTGGCTGGAGATGCCGATGATATGGACGTCATTGTCGATGGCGTCCTGCGCGGCCTCTTCGGGGGTCTGGAAGAGCGGGCCCACATCGACATCGAAGCCGATATCGGCGAAGGCGGTGGCGATCACCTTGGCGCCGCGGTCATGGCCGTCCTGCCCCATCTTGACCACCAGCATGCGCGGGCGGCGGCCCTCGGCCTCGGCGAAATCCTCGACCTCGGCCTGGATGGCGGCGAAGCTGTCATCGCCCTCATAGGCAGCGCCGTAGACCCCGGCGAGTGTCTTCACCTCGGCGCGGTGGCGCCCGAAAATCTTTTCCATGGCCATGCTGATCTCTCCGACAGAGGCGCGGGCGCGGGCCGCGTCCACGGCAGCTTCCAGAAGATTGCCGCCCTCACGCGCGCGGCGGGTCATCTCGTCGAGGGCCGCGTCGCAGGCGGCCTGATCGCGGGTCTCGCGTATTTTCGCGAGCCGGGCGATCTGGCTGTCGCGGACCTTGACATTGTCGATGTCGAGAATGTCGATCGGGTCCTCCTTGTCCTTGCGGTACTTGTTCACGCCCACGATCACTTCGGTGCCGCGGTCGATCTGGGCCTGCCGGCGCGCGGCGGTCTCCTCGATGCGCAGCTTGGGCATGCCCGAGGCCACGGCCTTGGTCATGCCGCCCATCTCCTCGACCTCTTCCATGAGCGCCCAGGCGGCCTCGGCCAGATCATGGGTGAGCTTTTCGATATAGTAGCTGCCGGCGAGCGGATCGACGACCTTGGTGACACCGGTTTCTTCCTGCAGGACAAGCTGGGTGTTGCGGGCGATCCGGGCCGAGAAATCGGTGGGCAGCGCGATCGCCTCGTCGAGCGCGTTGGTGTGCAGCGATTGCGTGCCGCCGAGGACCGCGCTCATCGCCTCATAGGCGGTGCGGATCACGTTGTTATAGGGGTCCTGTTCCTGCAGGGACACGCCCGAGGTCTGGCAATGCGTGCGCAGCATGCTCGATTTCGGGTCCTTGGGGTTGAATTCTTCCATCACGCGGGCCCAGAGCAGGCGGGCGGCGCGCAGCTTCGCGATTTCCATGAAGAAATTCATGCCGATGGCGAAGAAGAACGAGAGCCTGCCCGCGAAATGGTCGACATCCATGCCGCGGTGGATGGCGGCGCGGACATATTCGCGCCCGTCGGCGAGCGTGAAGGCCAGCTCCTGCACCAGATTGGCGCCGGCTTCCTGCATGTGGTAGCCCGAGATCGAGATCGAGTTGAAGCGCGGCATCTCAAGGGTGGTGTATTCGATGATGTCGGCGATGATGCGCATCGAGGCTTCGGGCGGGTAGATATAGGTGTTGCGCACCATGAATTCCTTGAGGATGTCGTTCTGGATCGTGCCCGAGAGCAGGCGGCGGTCCACGCCCTGTTCCTCGCCCGCGACGATGTAGTTCGCGAGAATCGGGATCACCGCGCCGTTCATCGTCATCGAGACCGACACCTGATCGAGGGGGATGCCATCGAAGAGGATCTTCATGTCCTCGATCGAATCGATGGCGACGCCCGCCTTGCCGACATCGCCGGTGACGCGCGGGTGGTCGCTGTCATAGCCGCGATGGGTCGCCAGATCGAAGGCCACCGACACGCCTTGCTGCCCGGCGGCAAGGTTGCGCCGGTAGAAGGCGTTCGAGTCCTCGGCCGTGGAGAAGCCGGCATATTGCCGGATCGTCCAGGGGCGGCCGGCATACATGGTCGCGCGCACGCCGCGGGTGAAGGGCGCCTCGCCGGGGATGGTGCCCAGATGCGGCAGGCCCGCAATGTCGTCTTCGGTATAGAGCGGCTGGACCGGGATCCCTTCGAGCGTGTTCCAGGTCAGGCTCTCGAGGGGGCGCGATTTCAACTCGCGCGCGGCAAGCGTGCTCCAGCGGCTTTTCGGGTCGCTCATGGCTGGTCCTTTCTGACGACGGTTGCGGGAAAAAACCCGCAGGCTGTGGTGTTTTCCGAGGATTTGCGCCTATATCTGGTTGGTGCAGGAGGCGTCATGAAATCTATCCTTCCCCTTGTTCTTGTGCTTGCCCTGGCCCTGGGCGCGCAGGCCACCGAAATCAGCGAGCAGCTTGACGACGAGCAGCTCGAGCAGCAGGCCGAGGATCTGGCCGATGCCGAGGCGGCCGAGCCCGTGCTCGAGGAAGACGGGCTGCAGTTTCTTGACGCGCGCGAGATCGATGTGCGCGATTTCATCTGGACGCACCGGATCGTCGTGGTGATGGCCGAGACGCGCGATGACCCGAATTTCTCCCGCCAGCTGGAAGCGCTGCTGGACCGCGCGGAAGAGTTCGTCGAGCGCGATGTGGTGGTGATCTTTGACGCCGATCCTGCCGATCGCAGCCCGTTGCGCCAGGTGCTGCGCCCGCGCGGGTTCATGATGGCGATCATCGACAAGGATGGCGAGGTCAAGGCGCGCAGGCCCGCTGTCCGGTCCGGGCGCGAGTTGATCAACGTGATCGACCGGTTCCCGTCGCGGCGGCAGGAAGCGCTGGACCGGCGGCCCGCGGGGCGCTGAGCGCGCGCGGCCATCATTTGAAATATCCGATCTTTTCGGCATGGGTCAGCATCAGCCACCAGCCCGGGCCGAAGACCCCCGCGAGCCAGAACACGAGCGCGGTTCCGGGATCGACAAGCCCCGCCCAGACCGTGGTGGCGAGCACGGCACCGAGACCAAAGACGAGCCCGCCGCCGGTCGCCACGAAGCCAAGCCCCAGCCGGATCCTGCTGAGCAGCGGGAAGAGCCCGTGGAAAAGCGCCATCCCCCCCAGCGGCGGCAGCAGCAAGAGGACGAAATACCCCTCGCGCACCCCGTCGAGCACGCGCGTCAGGATCAGCCAGCCGAGCGCCAGCGCGGCCGTGAAGCAGATGAAATAGACCATGAAGAGGCGCAGTTGCGTGCGGTGCTGCATGGCTCAGGCATCCTTTCCGGGCAGCGCGGGGCTGCATGTGTCGCACAGGGCCGCGCTCATGCGGCTGCGGCCTGTGCAGGGGGGGCAAGCTCGGCGATCAGGTGATCGAGCTCCTGGGGCGCGGCGATGACACCGCCCGCAATCAGAAGGTCTGCGGTCAGCGCGCGCAGGGGGGCGTCGAGTTGCGGCAGCGCGCGGCGGTGCAGGCCGATGCATTTGGCCGACACCTCCTGCGCCTCGCGCAGGATCCGCATCATCAGGTCCGGGTCGCCCCAGATCGTGTAGGAGCGCAGCCCCCCATCGGCAAAGACGCGTCGCACGCCGCCGAGCCTTGCGTTGCAATAGGCGTTGATCAGCATGAATTCGGTGACATTGTTGAGCCGAAAGGCGAAGAAATGCCCGACCGGGCCGTGCCGCGCCTCGATCGCCGCGAGCACGTCGCGCAGCATCCGCGTCTCGGCGGTGAAGGGGGTGATATAGGTGGTGATCTCGGGCGCGAGGGGGTGGCGCGGCTGCCCGAGTGCTGCGGCCGAGCGTTTCATCCAGGCTTCGCTTTGCGGATCATGGCGGGAAAACCAGGTCCGCGCGCGGCCGTCGGGGCTGATGAAATCGCCGGCCTCGAGCGGGCGCAGGAAGATGTTCTTGGCATCCAGCAGCAGCGTGTAGGGCGTGTCGATCCGCGCGGCGATGGCCAGCTTGCAGGCCTGCTGCAGCCGCCAGCCGTCATTGCCCCGCCAGCCCGAGCGCCGCAACCCCTGCAGGACCGGGTAGCGCGCGAGCAGCCGCAACCCGTGCTGGCGCAGCCCGCGCGCGCGGGCATCCTCGAACAGTGCGGCGCTGCTCAGCACCTCGACCCGGTCGGCAAGCGGGCCATAGAGCGGCGTGATCGCGTCGAGCCGGGCGCGCAGCTGCGCGGCATCGACATCATTGAGGATGATCAGGATCCGCGCGATCCCCGCACCGCGCCCGTGCAGCGCGAGCGAGCGCGCCTGCCAGGCGAGCAGGGGCAGTTCCGCCCCATGCACCACCGTGGCGAGCGTCAGGGGCGCATCGGTCATTCGAACTCCATGATCACGTCATCCACCGAGAGCGAGGTGCCGGCAGTGGCGTTGATCTTCGCGACCACGCCCTTGCGCTCGGCGCGCAGGATGTTTTCCATCTTCATTGCCTCGACCGTGGCGAGCGGCTGGCCCTCATGGATCTCCTGCCCTTCCTCGACCGAGATCGCGACGACCATGCCGGGCATCGGGCACAACAGCAGTTTCGACGTGTCGGCCGCCTGTTTCTCGGGCATCAGCGTGGCGAGTTCGGCCTGCCGGGGTGCGAGCACATGCACCTTCATGTCCGCGCCGCGCAGCCGCACCCGGTAGCCGCCCGGGATGCGCGTGACCTTCATCACCAGCGGGCTGCCATTGACCATGAGCCGCGCGAGCGGCGCGCCGGGGCGCCAGTCGGAGGTGATGCGGAACTCCTGCCCGGCGAGGCTGACGGTCGCGCCCTCGCGGTCGGCGGCGATGCTGGCGGGCAGGCTTTCATCCTGCAGGTTGATGACCCATTCGGTGCCGACGACGCGTTCATGGTTGTCCATCCGCCCCGAGATGCGCGCGCGGCGGATCTCGGCCATGCGGTTCATCGCGCAGGCCGCGGCGGCGACCTTGTGGGCAAGGTCGGTGGGCAGGGTCACGCCGTCGAAGCCGTCGGGGTATTCCTCGGCGATGAAGGCGGTGGTGATATTGCCCGAGGCGAAGCGCGGATGATCCATCACCGCCGAGAGGAACGGCAGGTTGTGCCCGATCCCTTCAAGCTCGAACTCGTCAAGCGCGAGGCGCATTTCCTCGAGCGCCTCGGCGCGGGTGGGCGCCCAGGTGCAGAGTTTCGCGATCATCGGGTCGTAATACATCGAGATCTCGCCGCCCTCGTAGACGCCCGTGTCATTGCGCACGGCGCGCGCGGTCTCGGCCACTTCGGCGGGCGGGCGGTAGCGCGTCAGCCGGCCGATCGAGGGCAGGAAATTGCGATAGGGATCCTCGGCATACAGCCGCGATTCAAGCGCCCAGCCATTGATCTTGAGATCATCCTGCGTGAAGGGCAGTTTCTCTCCGGCGGCGACGCGGATCATCTGCTCGACCAGATCGACGCCGGTGATCAGTTCGGTCACGGGGTGTTCGACCTGCAGGCGGGTGTTCATCTCGAGGAAGTAGAAATTGCGCTCGGCATCGACGATGAACTCGACCGTGCCCGCCGAGGTATAGCCCACCGCGGCCGCGAGCGCGCAGGCCTGCTCGCCCATGGCCTTGCGGGTGGCGGCGTCGAGGAAGGGCGAAGGCGCCTCCTCGATCACTTTCTGGTTGCGGCGCTGGATCGAGCATTCGCGCTCATGCAGGTAGACGGTGTTGCCGTGGCTGTCGGCGAGGACCTGGATCTCGATATGGCGGGGCTGGGTGACGAATTTCTCGATGAAGATGCGGTCATCGCCGAAGCTGCTTGCGGCCTCGTTCTTCGAGGACTGGAAGCCCTCGCGCGCCTCGGCATCGTTCCAGGCGATGCGCATGCCCTTGCCGCCGCCGCCCGCGCTGGCCTTGATCATCACCGGGTAGCCGATCTCGGCCGAGATCTTCACGGCCTCGTCGGCATCGGCGATGAGCCCCATATAGCCCGGCACTGTGCTGACATTCGCCTCGGCGGCGAGCTTTTTCGAGGTGATCTTGTCGCCCATCGCCTCGATCGCGCGCGTCGGCGGGCCGATGAAGGCAACGCCGGCCGCATCGAGCGCCTCGGCGAATTTCATGTTCTCGGACAGGAAGCCGTAGCCCGGATGCACCGCCTCGGCGCCGGTCTGTCGGATCGCCTCCAGGATCTTGTCGATCACGATATAGGACTGGTTGGCGGGGGCGGGCCCGATATGGACGGCTTCATCGGCCATCTGCACATGCAGCGCATTGCGGTCGGCATCGGAATAGACCGCAACCGTGGCGATGCCCATCCTGCGCGCGGTCTTGATGACGCGGCAGGCGATCTCTCCACGATTGGCGATCAGGATCTTGGAAAACATGCGCTACCTCCAGAAGGCAAGGGCGAGGGTTGAAGACATGAAGACGCCGCGCGCGACAGGCGTGTCGCGCGCGGCGGGAACGGGCAGAAAGCGGATGGGCCGCGCCGGATGTAGCCGGCGGCGCGGATCAGCAGCGGTCGGGGAAGGCCTGGCAGAAGACGACATTGCCGCCCGCGCCGACCGCCGCGCCGACCAGCGGATCGCCGCCCAGCACGGCCGAGCCGACCGCGCCGGCGCCGCCGCCGATGACGGCCTGTTCCCCGACCGTGCGCCCGCAGGCGGCCAGAGCAACGAGAAGGGTGCAGCCCAGGACAAATGGTTTCGACATGCGTGAGAGATCTCCCGTGTGAGCGTGACAGGATCTGAGAACGCGCGCGCGCGCCGCGGGTTCCGGGCGCGGGCGCTGCGGGCGAAGGGCCGGGCGGGGTCTTGCCGATGTGCGGGAACGGGCCGGGTCATGCGCGGCCCCGATCGGGGTCATTTTCGGGATCATCGGCGTCTGCGAAGACCTCGGGGAAACTCGCGCGCGCGGCGCGCAGGTCGATGCGCAGGCGCGCGTCGTAATCGCAGGGATCGAAGCGCTCATCGGCGGGCACGACCTCGCGCCCGAGAAGCCAGGAAAGCCGGCCCGCATCGAGATTGCCGCGCACGAAGGGCTCAGCGCCGAAATGCGCCCAGAGGGCCGCGATAAAGGCCTCGTCCGCGCGGCGGTCGACTGCGCGGCGGTCCGCGTAGCGCTGCCGGGGTTGCAGCGGTGTCACGCCCTTCGGGTTGGCGCGGCGGATGGTGAACTGGAAATCGGTGCCGGGCAGACGCCCGGGAAAGCCGCGGTGCTTCAGCATATGCGCCCCCTTCTGCCCGCGGCGGCGCGCATCGGGACAGCGCTGGATGCCCAGCCCTGCCCCGGAATCCTCGTCTCAGCGCATCTTGCCGGTCGGCTGCTCGACAATGACCGGAGCGGGCATGGGCTCAGGCTCGGGCGGTGGTGCGGGACGGGCGCAGGCTGCAAGGACGAAGGCAGTGCCCAGGGCAACGAAGATGCTTGTCTTTGACATGAGAGACTCCTGTTTGTGTTGTCTGCCAGTGACGCACCCGGCCGGGCCTGCCGCTGGCAAGGGCAGGCAGGACGCCACTGCGCCTGCCATGGCGTGAGCATAACGTCACGTTCACAACTTGGCCACAGGGTTTCAAAATCAGGTGCGCGAGCGTGCCGAT